>JAAXHZ010000450.1 GCA_012270625.1 Dehalococcoidia bacterium
AACGATTCTGTGAGATAGGATACTACCAGACTGTGATGGAGGTGTCCTGCTCATGCGCGGCAGACGTGATCCACAGGCGACGATGCTGGCCTTTGTGGACTTGGAAGAGCGAGTCCCGGAGGACCATCCCCTTCGGACGATCAAGACGGTGGCTGACGAAGCGTTGGAGCGGTTGTCGCCGGAGTTCGACCGAATGTACGCGAAGGTGGGGCGGGCGTCGGTCCCGCCAGAACGTCTGCTGAAGGCGTCATTGCTGATCTCACTGTACTCGGTGCGCAGCGAGCGAGCCTTCTGTGAGGAGCTTGAGTACAATCTGCTGTTCCGTTGGTTCCTAGACATGAACCTGATGGAGCGCAGCTTCGACCCGACGGTGTTCACGAAGAACCGTCGGCGATTGCTGGAACATAGTATAGGCCAGGCGCTGTTCGACGAGGTGGTGTGGGAGGCCGACCGGCAGGGACTGTTCTCGGACGAGCATTTCAGTGTGGATGGGACGCTGATAGAGGCGGCGGCGAGTATCAAGAGCTTCAGGCGGCGAGACGAGGAACCGCAGACGCCGGATGATGATCCCTCAAACCCGTCAGTGGACTTTCGTGGAGAGCGGCTGAGGAACGAGACGCATCGGAGCAAGACGGATCCTGAGGCGCGTCTGATGCGCAAAGGGGAGGGGAAGGAGGCTAGGCTGGTGTACATGGGCCACGCATTGATGGAGAACCGCAACGGGCTGCTGATGGACTTTGTGGTAAGTGGCGCGACGGGCACGGCAGAGCGTGACGCAGTGCCCGTACTGCTGGACGGTGCGCGTGAGCGTGGCTTCCGTCCCAAGACGCTGGGAGGCGACAAGGGCTATGACACGCGGAGGTGTGTGGCGGACATGCGAGACCGCAGTGTGACGCCGCACGTTGCTCAGCGGACTCACTCAGCGATAGATGGTCGGACCACACGGCATGCCGGCTATGGGGTGAGCCAGAAGGTACGCAAGCAGATTGAGGAGATATTCGGGTGGATGAAGGTGGTTGGCGGCTTTCGCCGGACTCGGTATCGGGGTCTGGAGCGAACCGGGCTGGCTGGATACTTCGTGGCTACTGCCTACAACTTGGTGAGAATGGCGAATCTGTTGTCGTGCCAGCCTACTCGGGCTGTTCAGTTCGTGTGAGTTGCCCAGGGCAGAGTGCGCCCAGAAATGCCCGACGGG
>JAAXHZ010000451.1 GCA_012270625.1 Dehalococcoidia bacterium
CTCTCTTGACGCGACGCACGACGTCCATGGACGTGATGCCGTACGGTTTGTCGACGTTGAGTATTCCGGAAATAGCTATCTGGTCTTTCGGCACGGCTATGCCTCTTCGGTGACGTCGGGCGCAAGCGTCCTGATCTTGCGAAGCATCTCGGCGCCCAACTCGATCGACTCATCAATCTGAAATGTGAGCACCGGTACAGCTTTCATCGTCAGGTGTCGGCGGACATCCCTGTGGATAAACCCTGCGGCAGAGCGGAGAGCTTGCAGGGTGAGCTGCTTGGCCGCTTCGTCTCCAAGCACGCTCACGAAGACGCGCGCTGTCCTCAGGTCTGCAGAGGTGTCGACGCGCGTAACGCTCATGACTGATGGGAGCCGAGGATCTTTGAGTCTGCTGATGAGGATACGGCCTATCTCCTGACGTAGTAGGCCGTTGACGCGGTCGATCCGACGGGTCATGAAAACCTCAGAGGCGGTACGTACGGCGCGGCGGCAAACTAGCGTACGCGGTGGGAGCGGTGGGCTTCCAGTACGTCGCCCTCACGGAAGCTGTCGAATCCGTCGAGTCCTAGGCCTCCCTCGAAGCCTGTAGTCAACTGCCGAACATCGTCCTTGAAGTGTCGGAGGCTGGCGATAGCGCTTGTGAACAGCGTGTCCCTTCCTCGCACCACATGTATCGTGGCGTCTCTGGCCACAACTCCGTCGTTGACATAGATGCCGGCGACCCGTCCGCGCCGGCTTATAGAGAAGACAGCGCGGACCGTGGCGTGGCCCTCTACGACATCTTCGTAGACTGGTTCAAGGAGTCCCTCCAGCGCACTCTCGACATCTTCGATCAAATGATAGATGACGTCGTATGACCTGATCTCGACCCCATGCTGCTTGGCTAGAGCTCTTGCACCAGGCTCGAGGTTGCTGTTGAAGGAGACGATGATGGCCTGTGACGCCGCGGCGAGCAGAACGTCGCTTTCGGTCACTCCGCCGCTGGAGGCGTGGATGGTCGTAACACGGGTCTCACTGGAGTTGAGACGCTCCAAAGAGCCGCGTACAGCCTCGATCGTTCCCTGAACGTCTGTCTTGACGATAAGGTTCAGAGCCTTGGCCTCCCCCGACTCGATACGTGAGTGTACGTCTTCGAGGGTTGGCCCATGGGCCAACCCTC
>JAAXHZ010000452.1 GCA_012270625.1 Dehalococcoidia bacterium
ATGTAGAGGGGCGAGAGGCGTTGACGAAGGCGATTATGGCGGACGACGGCGGCGGCATGAGCAGGGGAACGGTCCTGAAGCCGGGCCTACCGGACAGCTTCGGACTGCTGCTGTCCGAACTCAGGAGCCTGGGGCTGAACCCGGAGCTGATTTGGGAGAAGTCCGAGGCGTCAATGAAGCCGCTGTCGCGGCCGGAGGAGAGGAATGGCGATGTTGCAATCCATGCCGGGGACTAGCCGCTGCGTTCTGGCCCTGCTACTGGTCGTAGCGATGGTCGCGATAGCGGGATGCGGCGGCGAAGATGAGGGCGCGTCCGCGGATGGAAGATCGGACAGCGAGCGAATCGCCGCGCTCGAAGCCCAAATGAAGAGTTTTCAGGACTACGTCGTGGCACAGGCGCAGAAGGAACGTGCCGGAGGAGGCTCGCTTGCGAACGGAGCGGCGGCCGAACCTCAATACACTCTGGCGAAAGAGAACGCGAGTGAGAACGAGATCGAGATTGTGCGTTGGATGGCGGACTGCACCGCTCGTACCTACCTGAATCCCAATCTGCCCGAAGAGGTTTTCAACAGGGAGATTGAGGAGTCCGAGCGCAGGATGTGGGAGGCTCTAGGAGCAGGGCAGCACAGCAGCTTCGAGGCGTTTATTGGTATGGCCTTCAGTTTCTGCCAAGCGAGGATTGTAGAGGAGAACCAAAAATGATGCTGAGCTGCGGGCAGCAAGATGTGCAGTCTGGTCTGCTTTCTGCAAGTCTGCTCGCTGCCCTGGTCTTCACAGTCTCTTTGGGCTGCCAGCTTCTTGGCGGATCTGATGATGGCAGCGAAGTCTCCTCGATCGGTGAATCCGTGTCCACTGAGCAGGCTGACGGTGGAAATGGGACAGACGGGGAAAGTGTGGCAGGCGACGAAGTTGATGTGATGGTTTCGACGAGAAGCTCGACTCGAACCGCCACACTTGAACCCACACCCACGCCGCGCTCAACGGCTACGCCATACGGGATAATCTGGGCGACGAGAACGAACACTCCGACAATAACACCTACACCGACCGCAACGGCGACATTTACGCCAACTGCCACCAACACTGCGACGGCGACCAGTACTCCGGGTCCTACATCGACGCCTCTGCCCACAGCGACGGGTACTCCCACGAGGACAGGAACATCTACTTCAACGCCAACATCGACAGTGACGGTGACACCGACTACGACCCCGGTGCCCTGCAATCCGACGCCGGGAGCTCAGTTGTCCGACTGCGACTCGGCTCCGAGGTCGTCCAGGATGAGGACTGGAGC
>JAAXHZ010000453.1 GCA_012270625.1 Dehalococcoidia bacterium
CCTTATGGAGATGTATCCCAGCACCGCCTATTTCAAGGATCTCGTCATCGAGGACCACATCTCGTCGCAGGATCGTATGCAGCAGGAACCGCACTACACCCAGACCGCCACGATTCTCAGGCACCGCTACCACGACAGGCGCGACGTGCTGATAAGCGTTGACAACTTCGTGTACTACGAAGAGAACAACCCACGCTCCAAGCTCGCTCCAGACATCATGGTAGCGTTCGACGTGGATCCTGACGAGGTTGTGAAGCCAGACTCGTATCTGATGTGGATCGTCGGCAGGCCGCCGGACTTCGTGATGGAAGTTGCCTCGAAGAGCACCTGGTGCAACGATCTGGGATCCAAGCGAGACCTGTACGCGAGGATTGGGGTGCCTGAGCTCTGCCTGTTAGACCCGACCGGTGGAGACTTCTACGGTGAGACGCTGACCTTGGAAACACTGGTGGACGGAGAGTACCGTCGAAGCGAGACTCGGACCGGCGACAACGGAGCCCTGATGTGGCACAGTGTGAAGCTCAGCCTGTGGCTATACTTCGAGGACGAACAGCTAAGGTTCTACGATCCGGTGCAGGGCCGTAGGCTCAACACCTTCACCGAAGAAGTCGAAGCTCACGAGGTCGAGCTCCAGGCCCGACTCGACGCCGAGGCCGAAATCGTCAGGCTGAGAGAGATGCTCCGGCATCAGTCCGGCTGAAGTGGAGCGGCTGCGAGAACGGTTGAGCCACCTCCGACAGGATCAGCCGGACAGACCATAGTCCGCATGGGCTGTGGCGGCCAGATCATCAACTGTCCCGCTCAGCGGCTTTTGTCCAGTGGACAGACCCGATGGAGAGGAGAACCAACCATGCCAGACCGACTTGCCGAAATCGTAGAGTCCTCAGAACCTGAGCGGCTCGCCACCGGGTTCCAGTTCACCGAGGGGCCGCTGTGGCACCCGGACGGCTACTTGCTGTTCGTGGATATTCGCACGAGTCGGATATTCAGGCTGGTGCCGGGAGGAGAGCCGGAGCTGTTCCGTGAAGACAGCGGCGAGTCGAACGGCTTGACATTCGACTCACAGGGCCGGCTCGTGGTGTGCGAGATGATTAACCAGAGGGTTACACGACGCGAGGACGACGGCTCTTACACAGTTCTCGCGGACTCATGGAACGGCCAGCGGCTGAATCGCCCGAACGACGTCGTGGGCCGGTCAGATGGCAGTCTGTACTTCACCAACCCGGGCAGGGAGCGTCTCGATCCCTCGCAAGTCGATATGCAGTTCAACAGCGTCCA
>JAAXHZ010000454.1 GCA_012270625.1 Dehalococcoidia bacterium
GGTATGTTGATTGGGATTCGAGCTTGTCTGTGCATGTTTACCTACCCCTGTCAGCCCAGAGGGAGAGGGGGTATGTTGATTGGGGTTTGAGCTTGTCTGTGCATGTTTACCTACCCCTGTCAGCCCAGAGGGAGAGGGAGGCTGAGGTTTCTTAAAGAATACGAATTCTGGCGTCTGTTGGACGCCTCCGTGTGAATAGTCATTCGACCATCACCTTTCTCAGGTCGGTGATCTGGTCTCTGAGCAGAGCCGCCTTTTCGAATTCCAGTGACTTGGCCGCCGTCTTCATCTGTGATTCGAGGTCTTTTATCAGTCGCAGAATGTCGTCTCGCGGCATGTCCGAAGAGTCCACTGTGTAGGCTGCCTGGGTCTCCGCGACAGCTCTTACGCGCTCGGTAATGTCGTGAATGGTCTTCTGTATGGTCTGAGGCGTGATTCCGTGCTCACGATTATAGACCTGCTGAATCTCACGTCTGCGCTCGGTCTCGTCTATCGCGCGCTTCATCGAGTCCGTAACCCGGTCTGCGTACATTATGACATGACCGTCAACGTGGCGAGCCGCGCGCCCGATGGTCTGCACCAGTGAGGTGGTGGACCTCAGATACCCTTCTTTGTCGGCGTCCAGGATCGCCACGAGGCTGACCTCGGGCAGGTCCAGTCCCTCCCTGAGCAGGTTGATCCCGACGATAACGTCGTACACGCCCAGCCGCAGGTCGCGCAGTATCTCGCTGCGTTCGAGAGTGTCTATCTCGGAGTGCAGGTAGTGTGTGCGAATGCCCATCTCACGAAGGTAGTCGGCCAACTCTTCTGACATTCGCTTGGTCAACGTGGTGACGATGCACCGCTCACCCCGATCGACCCTTGCCTTGATCTGGTACAGCAGGTCGTCTATCTGCCCATCGGTGGGTTTGACGTCGATGATGGGATCGGTAAGGCCCGTGGGCCGTATGACCTGCTCTACCATCTGCTGGGAGTGCTCGAACTCGTATGGCCCCGGCGTCGCGGAGACATACACGGCCTGGTTGACGAACTGCTCGAACTCGCCGAAGTTCAGTGGGCGGTTGTCCAGCGCCGATGGCAGTCGGAAGCCGTACTCCACCAGCACCTCCTTGCGCGCCCGGTCACCGTTGTACATTCCCCTGATCTGGGGCAGGGTCATGTGCGACTCGTCGATGAACAGGAGATAGTCCTCCGGGAAGTAGTCCATCAGGGTGTAGGGTGTGCTTCCGGGCTCTCGCGCGGCCAGGTGGCGGGAGTAGTTCTCGACGCCGGCGCAGTAGCCCGTCTCGCGCATCATCTCGATGTCGTAGCGAGTGCGCTGCTCCAGCCTCTGCGCCTCCAGCAGCTTGCCCTGCCGGTTAAGGATCTTGAGCTGCTCGTCAAGCTCGGTCTGGATGCTCCTTATCGCCCCTTGCAGCTTCTCCTGTGACGTGACGAAGTGCTTAGCCGGGTATATGTCGATGTCGCTGCGTTCGGCCAGCACCTCGCCTGTCAGCGGGTCCAGCTCGACTATCCGCTCGACCTCGTCGCCCCAGAACTCGATTCGCACCCCGACGGTTTCGTAGGCAGGCAGTATCTCCAGCGTGTCGCCGCGTACTCGGAACCGTCCGCGTGCGAGGTCGAAGTCGTTGCGCTCGTACTGCATGTCGATGAGCTGTCTGGAGAGGCGCCCGGGACTGCGGATCTCGCCCCGCTGCACGCGCGCCATGAACCCCTGGTATTCCTCTGGGGAGCCGAGTCCGAAGATGCAGGAGACCGAGGCTACGATCAGGACGTCGCGGCGTGTCAGCAGCGCGCGAGTGGCCGCGTGGCGGAGCTTGTCGAGCTCCTCGTTGATGTCGGCGTCCTTCTCTATGTAGGTGTCGGTCTGGGGCACGTAGGCCTCGGGCTGGTAGTAGTC
>JAAXHZ010000455.1 GCA_012270625.1 Dehalococcoidia bacterium
TCTGAGGGGATCACGTCCAGCTCGGCCTGGGCTTGAGCAAGGGCAGCTTCCACATCCAGCCAGGACTGAAACCGCTGGGCTTCCGAAAAGAGAGCGCGTATGCCTGGGTCCGGCATTCTGAGCGCTGTAGGCTCCTGTTGCATGGCATTGTCTCCAAGTTGTAGTGGGCGGAGTGTATGGATCAGCCGAGCGCGATGTCAATCTGTGCCCCCCCTTGCGAGCTGACAGGGGTAGACAACGTGTACAGCCAAGCATGAGTACCAGTCAACAGACTCCTTCTCCCTCAGGGAGAGGGCTGGGGTGAGGGTGAAGAGTACAAATGCCTGCCCTGTAAGCCTCTTGCGGGGGAGAGAGCCGGGAACCCGCTTCGCCTAGGGACTCCACCGCGAGCGTACTAGGGGTACTCCGCATGGAGGCGCAGCGTCTCAGTCCAGGTGAGCTGCGTCGTTGAACAGATTGATGCGCCGGAGGTTCATGTTGGCGCGGTTGTGTCCGTCCAGGCGCCAGCGATCGACCGCGATGGTGAACTCGAAAACCGCTGTGTTGCGAACTCCCAGGCCCCAGAGTCGGTCGGCGCCAATAAGCTGAGCAAAGATATGCTGAATGATGCCGCCGTGGGAGAAGACCAGCACGCTGTCGTCGTCCGAGTGATCGCCTGTGACCATATCGACGACGCGACGCGCCCTGTCGGAACGCTGGACGAACGTCTCGGCGCCGTCTATCAGGTCGAGGTTTCGGGTGACCGCGAACTCCCTTGCAACCTCAGGCATCCGCTGCTCGACCTCCTCCCAGCTCATGCCTGAGAACACGCCAACATCTGTCTCCATGAGGTCGTCCACAGGCGTTATGGGGAGGCCCCACGCGCTCGACGCGATCTGCGCGGTCTCGAAAGTCCTGGACAGCGGGCTGGAGTAGATGTGAGAGGGTCGATAGCATTCGGCAGCGAATCGCTTGCGGAGCTTGGCTGCCTGTTCACGCCCCAGGTCGGTCAGGGGGAAGTCGTGCCTCCCCTGCCATCGTCCCTGGGCGTTTCCGGTACTCTCGGCGTGTCTGACAATTCTGAGTTTCATATATGATCCGACCGTGCCTTGTCTGTTGAAGCTCTGGGCCATCTGGATTAGGCGTGTTCGCGCCTGCACCGAGCATCTTATCGTAACACTCTAGGCGGGAACCCTGTAAACTGGCAGTCGCAAAGTGAGCATATGGACTCCAGAGTGAGCAGTCATACACCAAGCGCTATCTACTACGGCTGGCTCGTCGTCGCGGCGTGCGTGTTTATCGCCATGGCTGGGAGCGGAGCGTACAACGGATTCGGCGTATTCATCATCCCGATGAGCGAGGAGTTCGGCTGGAGCCGCTCGGCAATCTCTCTCGCGGCATCGGTGGGAACGATAGTGGGTGGGATCAGCCAACCTGTGTTTGGCAGGGTGTTCGACAGAGTCGGCGGCCGCAGGCTGATTCTCACGGGCCTGGCCGCCTTCGGAGTGTCGAACCTCCTGCTGATGTTTACCAACAACCTAGTGTACCTGGTGCTGGTGTTCGGAGTGCTGATCGCGCTCGCGGGCAGCGCGGGGACATTCAACACCGCTGTGGCGTTGGTCTCCAAGTGGTTCGAGCGTCGGCGCGCGACCGCCATCTCCCTGGTTTCGGCGGGAGGCTCCCTAAGTGGGATGGTGTTCGTGCCGTTCATCGCGTACACCATTCCCATTGTAGGATGGCGAAACACATGGCTCGTTCTTGGGCTCATAGTGCTCGTTCTGGCCGTTCCAGTCGCGTTTCTGATTCTGAAAGACGATCCGGCGGAAGTCGGACAGCTGCCTGATGGAGACGAGAAGGCCCCGTCACGATTGTCGGCAGAGAGTATGCCAAGAGGCCCGCTGGAGACCAGCTACTGGCTGAACGCACTCAGGTCGGTCCCGTTCTGGCAGATTTCGGGAGGCTACTTCGTCTGCGGCGTCACCACTGCCATGATCTCCACGCACTTCGTGCCCTATGCGATCGAAGAGGGGTTTTCAGCGTCGTCCGGAGCCATGGCCTTCGGCGTGCTGAGCGGTCTGAACATCATAGGAGTCATGGGCGCGGGTATGCTGGGGGATCGAATTGGCCGGAAGAACGTGCTGGCGGCAGTGTACGCGACGAGGGCCGTCAGCTTCGCGGTCCTGCTGACCGTTCCTGGACTGTGGGGACTGTTCGGGTTTGCGGTAATCAGCGGGTTCTCGTGGTACGGCACAGTCCCTCTAACGACGTCGCTGACCGCGGAGTTCTACGGAGTCAGAAACATCGGCACGCTCAGTGGTATCGCCTACCTGGCGCACTCGGTTGGAGGAGCGCTGTCAGTGCAGTTCGCGGGAATAATGAAAGACGTCACCGGCGCATACACCGTGCCGTTTGGCGCCGGTGGGCTGCTGCTCCTGGTCGCTGCCATCGTGAGCTTCTCTATCAGAGAGAAG
>JAAXHZ010000456.1 GCA_012270625.1 Dehalococcoidia bacterium
GTGCGCTACCAAGCTGCGCCACTCCCCGATTAGCCGTAGGATAGCACACCCATTCTGAGTCGTTCAACAGAGTTTAGCCCTGTAGAGAAGTGCAAAACTCATTTAGTCGCGGTCTCGTCACTCCCGCGAAAGCGGGAGTCCACTATGACGAACCATGGTTGCTGACCTATGGATTGCCGAGCGGCGAGCCACTTCGTGGGTTCCCGTGTGCGCGGGAATAACGGGTAGAGCTCGGAGTTTTGCACTTCTCTCAGCCCTGTCGCCCTTCCAGCAGGTCGTCGAAGAAGAGGTACTGGTTGGCGTATCCGGCGTGAGGGCCGAAGCGATCCTGTGCCCACTCACGGATTCGTTTCTTTGTCATGGGCTTACCGTCGAATCTGGGAGCGTACTCGCGTTCAACCGCGCGTTCGATGTGGACATCGACCGGGAACGACTCCAGCTTATCCAGTGAGAAAAGCAGCACACAGTTGCCGATCTTGTCGGCAACTCCGGGGAGACTCGTCACGGCTTCGAGCGCGTCTTGGTAGGCCGTCTCCCGGAGTGAAAAGAGGTCTATTCGGCCATCTGAGACGATATTCGCTGTCTTGTCTATGTACTCTGCCTTGTAACCCAGACGCAGGTCTCTGAGCGCCTGCTCGCCCGCGCCAGCCACAGCGGATGGGGATGGAAAGGCCCATCTTCCCTCACCGTCAACGGCAATTCGGCTCCCATAAGTCCTGGATATGGACTCCACGTTCTGTGAGATCCTCGCGATGTTGTTATTGGCGCTGCATATAAAACTTACGAGACACTCCCACGGGTCCTGGCGGAGAATGCGAAGACCGGGATACTTGTCTATCAATCGCGCCAGTACAGGGTCCTTGCCCAGCTCGACGTAGATCGAGTCTAGATCATGACCGAGTCCGAGATAGTCTTCTAGAATTGGCCTGAAAGTAGCCGGAGGATCAGGCTCCGAGGTGAAATGGACTACAGAGTCCAGCTGCCTGGCGCGAACGAGGTTGCCAAAGATGACTCCCTCGAAGTGGTCGCCCACTTCGGAAGAGCTGACCTGCTTCCACCTGAAAGCCTGCCCACACTCCATTGTGCTGGCAAGATCGAACGGGCCTGATGGTGTTATCGTGTTCCAGTCCATGCTCATCCTGTGTACTCCAACCACCGCCGAACGACGGCAGATGTTCCCTGTCCTCTTCCGTTGGTGACTGTCATTTCTGGCAACGACTGGATGAATCTGCGACCGTAGCGGGAGCTGGTGATGCGAGAGTCCATGACGATGGCGATTCCCCTGTCTCTGGACGAGCGTATGAGTCGCCCGAATCCCTGTCTGAACTTGAGGATCGCCTGCGGTATAGCGTACTTGCTGAATGCTTCGCTGCCGTACTGCTCGGAGCGTGCCTGGAAGATGGGATCCGACGGTACAGTAAATGGGAGCCTTGCGATAATCAGAACCGTCAGCGCGTCGCCGGCGAAGTCCACGCCCTGCCAGAAGCTGGATGTGCCGAGCAGCGCCGACCGAGGCTCTTCCAGGAACCACTCGGCCAGCAGCTGCGGGGGGCCGTCTATGCCTTGTGAGATAACCTGGATGTCGCGCTCCTCAAACGCAGGTCGGATGGATCGGGCAGTGTTTCTCAGAGCTTCGTAGGATGTGAAGAGCACCATTGTCCTGCCCTGCGCGGCTATGGCGGCGTCTGTGACCACTCGTTCGACTGCCTGCTGAAAGTTCGGTGCGTTGGGATGGGGTACGCCGGATGGGGTGTACAGCAGCGCGGCTTCTGAGTAGTTGAAGGGAGAGCCGAGCATGAGACGCCGGGAGTCGCTGAAGCCCAACCGCTCTGCGATGTGATCGAGACTGCCGTCGCTGCTTAGCGTCGCGCTGGTCAACACCGTCGCTCGCGTTTGAGCATAGAGTCTCTCTTCCAGATCACTCCCGACATGGAGCGGCGCCGAGTTCAAGACTACGTCAGAGGTCTGCCGCTTCAAAGTCACCCAGTAGATGCCACTCTCGTCTGGGTCATCGATTATTCCACTCAACTTGGATGCGAACTCAGAGAGTCTCAGCAGGTTCTGGGTCAGGTCGGACACTAGCGCGTCCTTCGTGCCCTGGCTGTCGGACATGACACGCCTGAGCGTCTCCGCCAGCCTCTCGACACAGCGAGACATCTCTGAGAACAGTATGGCGGCATTGTCCCAGAGGTCAATGACGGACTCCCATTCAGGAGCGTCACGGTGAGCCTGGAGGATACGGATCTGCGAGTCGTACTGAGATTGCGCGCGCTCTTGGCTGGCCGCAACGACCGACCCGACAAGTCTCAGGAGGCCCCGCAGGTCTTCTCTTAGTCGAGGAATGACTGTTGCCGCCTGCTCCAGGTCCTCTACTGCAGTTCCTAGATCGTTCTCACTCGTGTCGATACTGCCAACAGCAGCTTGAGTCTGCATCAGCAAACCGCGCTCTCCCGTGAGCTCTGAGTGGACTTCATCTATATCGGCGGGACTGAAGGAGAATGTGAGCTGGTCTGTCGCTACGTCCTCCAGATGGTGGGCCTCGTCGATGATTAGCGCGTCGTACTCCGGTATGGCGTTCCCTTTCGATACCAGATCGGACAGCAGCAGGGAGTGGTTGACGACGACGATGTGAGATGCGTCGGCGTCGTTACGGGCCGCCTGGAGGAAGCACGGGCCGCCGGCCCTCGTAGGACACTCGAAAGCGCGCTGGGCCGACAGAGCATTCCAGGCAGAGGCGAAACGCGAGGGGCCAATGTTTAGCTCGGCGCGATCGCCAGTGCGCGTGCTGGCGACCCAGCCGGTCGTCTTTGCGATCATCCTGGCCCGCGCTTCGTCGAGATCGGAAGAGCGGCGCGCGGTATTCCAGCGCTTGAAGCATAGGTAGTTGGCGCGACCCTTCAGCGATGAGAACCGGAAATCATCGGCAGCGGCAGGATCTATCGCGGCGAGGGCAGCCTTGACCATCGGGAGATCCTTGCTGACCAGCTGCTCCTGCAGGTTGATGGTGTTGGTAGATACGACCACGCGCTGGCCGTTCCTGACAGCGTACAGCGCAGCGGGCAGCAGATAGGCGAGCGACTTGCCAACACCGGTTCCAGCCTCGACCACGAGGCGACCCCCACGGTTGACAGTTTCGGCGACGGCGGCAGACATCTCGATCTGCTCGCTCCGCTCCTCGAAGTTGGCGATCGCGTCAGAGAAGGCGCTTCCATCAGAGAGAGCGCTGGCTATTAGCTCAGGGTCTATGCGCTGCCGATCTTCAACGGGACTAATCGGGGCGGGACGGGACAGCCTGCTTCGCAGCTCCCTGGAGTCCACACCTCCAATCGCGGTCGTTACCGGCGAGGTCAGTCTGAACGGGACACCCTCTTCCACGGCGTCCAGCAGGGCGCCAACGTTCCAACCCGACTCTCGCGCCAGCCGCCTGAACTCGGACAGCAATGTCTGGTCCAGTCGCGCCAGCTCAGGCAGCAGCGCAAGAAACACGTCGCGCGCCGAACGCGCATCATCGAGCGCGCGATGCGAACGGTCTGGGCGTACAGACAACTGTCTTGTCAGTTGCGCGAGGGAGTACCCCTTTGCAGCGGGACGCGCCAGATAGGCGAGCTCGAACGTGTCGCAGAACCGGGTGCCGACTTCTATTCCGTTCTGCCTGAGAAACCCAAGGTCGAAGTCCGCGTTGTGAGCTACGAGAATCGCGCCTTCGATGAATTCCTGAAGTTCGTCTGCCACCATCGAGAACGTGGGAGCAAGGTCGATCTGGTCCTGGGTTATGCCGGTCAGGTCACTCACGAACTGAGATAGCTCGCGGCGAGGGTTGACGAGAGTCTGGAACTCATCAATCGTACGATCGCGGTCGAACCGGACGGCGCCGATCTCTATGATGGCGTCCCTGGTGGACGACAGACCTGTCGTCTCGAGGTCAATCGCCACCCACTGGCGCGACGAAGACGATGTGGAGTTGGCTGTTGCTATCGTTGGGTCTCCCTGCGTGAGAATTGTGGTAGTTCTATTGAAGAGCGAACGTCGTGCACTGCGCTTCTGTCATGTTGCCAGAAACGGCAGCAGCCATCCAAATATGAGCACACCGGAGAGCATAACGCATGTGATGCCGATCCGTGCTTCTCTTAGCAGCATGAGGACAGGCAAAGTCAGAGCGACCGAGGCGCAGGTTACACCGGCGGTGTATACGAAGTTGGCGCTTCCCAGTCCAGGGCCTGGGAAGCCGTTTTCA
This sequence comes from Dehalococcoidia bacterium, assembly GCA_012270625.1. The sequence goes on from JAAXHZ010000456.1 coordinate 4,235, forward strand.
AGCGCCAGAAACAGGAACGACAGCACCACACCAACTATACCCCACAGCGGGTAGGCGGCCGCGACCATTCCGAGGACAAGAGTTCCCGGCGAAAACCTGGTGAGCATGGGCTTCAGCGTCGGAGGAGGATTCTTGAGAAGGAAGAACGCGGTCAAGCAGCCGATCATTATGAACGTCTGCGCCATGAGTGCTCCGGTGGCAAGTCCAGCGGCGAGAATGTCCATCAGTCCCCTCCGACGACCGGCCACGCTCTGGTGACCAGGGAGGGCCAGCCCTTGATCTTCTCCATGACGAGCTGTACGGCGGTAGCAATCTCCCTGCGGCCTATTGCCGCGTACACTGTCGGACCGCTCCCGGAGACGTGGATCTCTCTCGCTCCCGCCGAGTGCATGTCCGACCAGCAGCGTTGCACGTCCGGCTCGACACTCCTCGCCACGGTGTCAAAGGCGTTGAACAGAAGCTGGGGCGGTATGTCCCCGCCATTACGTATTCGAGCCTCTAGTTTTCTTGTGAGTCCACCGCGAGTGAAGTGCTCTTCAGTGATCGACCGGTACATGAACGCCGTCTTATCGGGCCGTGAGGAAGACGGAAACGCCAGCACGAACCAGGGCAGATGACTAGATGGCAAGGACCTAACGCGCTCTCCCCTTCCGAGGGCGATCGCGGTGCCTCCCTCTATCAGGAACGGCACGTCCGACCCCAGCTCAGCGGCCAAAGCTCGCAGCCGATCGTTGGACAGACCCAGGCCCCACATGGAGTTGAGTCCCACGAGTGTCGCGGCGGCATCGGAGCTGCCGCCTCCAAGACCGGC
>JAAXHZ010000457.1 GCA_012270625.1 Dehalococcoidia bacterium
CTCCACCTTGCCGGCGACTAGGCTGTAGCTCCCGTTCTCGTAGTCGGTATTGCAGCGCCGCAGGAGCAGGATCCTGCCATCATCGTCCAGCAGGATGAGGTGAGCCTCCAGAAGCAGCTTGAATCGGTCAGCCATCGAACCCACGTCGTCAGGACAGCAGATGTTCATGGCGTGTCCCTGTTAGAGTCAACCGACCGTCCGAAAGCGATGATGACACCCGGGGGACCACCTCGCGTGACATGAGCGGAACGTCATACGAGCCGTGAAATCGAGCTCGCGCGAAAGACCATGAACATCCGACGATATCGATCCTCCGACCGCAGCGCCGTGTGGCAGTTGCACAACGTGGCTCTGCGTCAGATCAGCGCCCATCCCGGAAACGGCCAGTGGGACCGCGACCTGCAGTGCGTCGAGGCAGAATATCTGGCAACCGGCGGCGAGTTCTACGTAGGGGTGATCGACGAGCACATCGTCGCGATGGGGACGCTCAAGCGGCTGACGGACGGCTGTGCCGAGATCAAGCGGATGCGCGTCGATCCCCGCGTCCAGCGCCGCGGCCTGGGCGCGCAGATGCTGCGGGCACTCGAGCGCTCCGCCAGGAGTTGCGGTGTATCCGTGCTGACTGCGAGAACGACCATCGGACAGATGGCGGCGCGGCGGCTGAATAGCGGGTTCGGGTACCGGGAGATCGGCAGAACGCGTGAGGGCGAGTTTGAGGTCTTGACACTGGAGAAGCGTTAGCGCGCTAGTTGAGCTCGTCCAGCTCCAGCGAAAAGCTGTGGACGAACGTCTCCATGAAGTAGTCAACCTCCGGAAGCTCGAATCTCTCGATAACCTGCTCGATGGCTTCCTTTGCTTGCGAGAACTCCTGGTTTCCGGCCTTGAGTTCTTCCAGGCACTTTGCGTAGGCGCTGATCTTGTCTGCTGCCTTTACGACTTTCCAGTTCTCGTGATCTTCTTCATCGACGAAGATTACTGAACGATAGTGTTCTCTCAGCTCCTCCGGGATCATCTCCCACAGCTTCCTTCGCGCGACATCCTCTATCTCAGCGTAGGCAGACTCTATTCCCGGATCGAAGTACTTGATCGGACTGGGGAGATCGCCGGTGATCACTTCGCTGACCTCGTGAAACACAGCTAGAAGCATCACCCTCTCCGGGTTGAGTCGCCCGGCGAACAAGCGATTGCGGATGACAGCGAGCGCATGAGCGATCATCGCCACCTGGAGGCTGTGCTCTTGAGTGTTGTCGACCCAGGTATTGCGCATCAGTCC
>JAAXHZ010000458.1 GCA_012270625.1 Dehalococcoidia bacterium
AGGGTTGGGGTGAGGGTGAAAGGTACGAATACCTATCCTTGTAAGGAGTGCGGGAGTGAAGATGCCTGCTAGATTAGGACATTTCTACTGACAGCCATAAATCGATACCTGTAAACTGAGATGTCGAATCCCGATTCCCGAACAGGAGGCCCTTCTACGACCATGGACAGACCCGAACGAGCGCTGGTAGTAACTCCCCATCCCGACGATGCGGAGATTGGCTGCGGGGGAACCGTTGCCGGATGGATTGCGCAAGGAACTGAGGTGTACTACGTCCTGTGCACAAACGGGGACAAAGGCACGAGCGACCCCGATTTGACCTCCGAGCGCCTGGCTGAGATCCGCGAGCGCGAACAGGCCGAGGCAGCCCAAGTGCTGGGCATCAAGGAGGTCGTGTACCTGAGATTCCCGGATGGCGCGCTCGAGGACAACTCAGAGTTCAGGGAGCGCCTGGTCCATGCGATCCGGCGGTTCAGGCCGGATGTCGTATTGGCCACCGATCCGCATAGGCGCAGCTTCTACCTGCACCGCGACCACAGGATGTGCGGTACGGTGACCATGGATGCGGTTTTCCCATACGCGCGCGACCGACTGCACTACCCTGAGCACATCACGGAAGATGGCCTGGATACCCACAAGGTCGGCGACGTGCTGTTCTGGGGCACCGAGGAGCCTGACACGTACATAGACATCACCGACACGATTGAGTTGAAGATAGAGTCACTTAAGAAGCACGCGTCTCAGATCTCCTCTGAGGATGGCACCGACGTAGGCGACTTCGTCAGAGCGAACGCGCGTAGGATCGGTCAGCGCGCGGACATGCCCTACGCGGAGGCTTTTCGCAGAATCAACATTCGCAGGTAGGACGTAAGTAGAGTGCGGGCAATGTACGATCTTCACGCGCACATCCTGCCGGGTGTGGATGATGGGGCCCGGACGCCTGAAGAGACACTCGACATGTCACGGGTGGCGGCGGAGACTGGCACCAAGATCATTCTTGCCACTCCGCACCGTAAGGACGTGACCGAGAACTGGTCGGTCGGACACATACGCCGCCTGATCGCGAACATGAACGCGCAAAACGCGGAACACGGCATAGACATCCACCTCGCGCTGGGAATGGAGAACCATCTCGACGAGGCTCTGCCCGCTGAGATAGACGCCGGACGCGCACTTCCAATGAACGGCAGCCGGTACATCCTGGTGGAGATGCCGTTCTTCGGCAGGCCGG
>JAAXHZ010000459.1 GCA_012270625.1 Dehalococcoidia bacterium
GCGCTGCTCAGAATGGATCCCGGCCTCGAAGAGTCGGCCAGACTGCTGGGACACGGCGTTTTTGACACTTTCACCAGGCTCACGCTGCCGCAGCTTCGACCCGCTATGGTGTCGGGATCGCTCCTCGTCGCCCTCTACACTCTCAGCGACTTTGGCGCCGTTTCGCTCATGCGATACGAGTCGTTCACCTGGGCAATCTACCAGCAGTACCTGGGGTCGTTCGACAGGACCGTCGCAGCTATGCTCGCGCTCGGCCTGGTGGGTCTGGCTTCTATCGTGCTGATTGCGGAGAGCATGGCCCGGGGCAGGAGTCGCTACTATCGCTCGTCTTCAGGCTCTGAGCGGGAGCAGCCTGTGATCGCTCTGAAGGCTTGGAGACACCCGTTGGGTGGGTATGTGTGGTGCGTCGTTTTGGCCGCTCTCGGACTTCCGGCCGCGATGCTTTGCTACTGGCTGGTCAACGGTGTGATGGCCGGGGAGCCATTTCTGCTGCTGTGGAGCGCGACCTGGAGTGCTGTGAGCGTTTCGGCGATGGCCGCTGTTGCCGCCACGCTGCTCGCCATTCCGGTCGCAGCGAAGGTGGTCAGGCAGCCCGGATTTGTCGCCACCGTCGTGTACAGGTTCAGTCATACCGGGTACGCGATGCCGGGAATAGTGGTCGCGCTCGCGCTTGTGTTCTTCGCCAGTCGCCTGGCCTCTCCCCTGTACCAGACACTGTGGCTGCTGATCTTCGGGTACGTCGTACTCCATCTGCCCGCCGCGCTTGGGGCCGTTCGCTCGTCGCTGTTGCAGGTCAGCCCCAGACTCGAGGAGTCGGCCAGGATTCTCGGCAGTGGACAGCTTCGTGTTATGCTGTCTGTCACCGGGCCACTCATGCGGCCCGGACTGCTGATGGGTGGCGCACTGGTATTCCTGATCACGGTGAAGGAGCTGACAGCGACCTTGATCCTCGGCCCGCTGAACTTCAAGACACTGGCGACAGCGGTTTGGGCGGCGTCCGAGGAGGCGTTCTTCGCGCAGGCCGCCGCTCCCGCTTTGATGATTATCCTGGTGTCGTCCATTCCCATGGCATTTCTGGTGCTCAGGGAGCGCAAGTCAGAGCAATGAGTGCTCCGGTCATCCGGTGCAGCCGACTCACGAAGCGTTTCGACTCAGTTCTTGCCGTTGACTCAGTTGACCTGGAGATATGGCCGGGCGAGATCATTGCGGTCTTGGGGAAAAG
>JAAXHZ010000460.1 GCA_012270625.1 Dehalococcoidia bacterium
TAATCGCCTCCATGTCAACCTCCGCCGGAGCAGGCGCGGGCGCAGGCTCAGATCCGCAGGCTGCCGCGGCAATAACTCCTATGCTGGCTGCGATTGCTACAATTGCTATCTTCCAGTAGCTAGCACTTCTCATCTCACACCTCCACTAGTGCTCACTTGCGGCCCTGTGTATGAGCCTGCCTATCCCCTTGGCGCGATCTTCTCAGGCAGCGCCTCCTTCAACGGTTTGATGTAGTCGAGTCCGTATCCGCAGCATCCGCCGACTATCTGCGTGCCCATGTCGACCCACTCCTTGCACACGTCGACAAACATGTTGACCGTGTAGTCGTTGGGCACAGACCGGTCCAGGTGCGGCACCGTGTAGTCGCTCCGTCCTGCATCCGGGTACGAGGCCACAGGTCCATCGAAGTGATTCAACAGGTACTCAACGGCCTTGGACTGGTCCGGTATCTCGCTGTGGAGCACTGTCACCGCGTCAACGCCGCCCTCTGCCATCACTTCTTTGAATCCGCTCTCGAGAGTCATGTCGGTATATTTCCGGTCCGACATGGCCCCCGGTGGCCGTTCCTCGCGGCGCCAGTTCCCAACGTAGGTTCCTGTGAACCCCATCCAGACGGGCAGGCCCGTCTTCTTGGCCGCCTTCAGGGCGAGGATCCTGTGGTCCTGGTTGCTCAGGTTTTCCAGCAAAAAGAAGTCTACTCCGGCTTCGGCGAGAATCTCCGCAAGCTCCTCGTAGTACTCGGTAGCCTGTTCATTCGAGATTTCGTAGCCCATGAAGCTGCCGCCGCGCAGTATCCCCGTCGTCGGCATCCTTCCCACGCCGAAGTTGCTCATGACTCCGGCGATGTATATGGGACGTCCATCAGCAACGCGATCGCGGGCCTCCTGCGCCAGGTACACCGACCGCAGGTTGATCTCGCGAACGTAGTCGCCGTACCCGGACGCTTCAAGCACGTGACGCAGCGTGGAGAATGTGTCGGTGCTGATGATGTCAGCGCCAGCACGGATATAGTTCTCGTGCATTAGCCTCACCACGTACGGCTGCGTGTACAGCGCTTCGCCGCACCACGCGATGGGGTGCATCGGCACGCCCATGGCCTGCAACTCAGTTCCGATAGCGCCATCCAGGATCAACACCTCGTTGTTCTTGAGGCGTTCCATTAATTGGCTGTACGCGGACATTGTCTTCACTTCTCCTCGATGTTCAACACTTGGTGCAGGCGACTGCCACTGGCGTCGCCGCGCTCTAACTTCTGGGCGCGATCTTCTCAGGCAGCGCATCCTTCAGCGGCTTGATGTAGTCCAGCCCGTAGCCGCAGCAGCCGCCGATAACCTGAACGCCCATGTCGACCCACTTTTGTGCCTCTTCAACGAACATGTCAATTGAGACCTCGTTGGGCACGGATCGGTCCTGATGGGGAACGATGTAGTCGGTACGTCCGGCGTCCGGGTATGACGCCACGGGCCCATCGTAGTGATTGACAAGGTACTCGACGGCCCGTGTCTGCTCTGGTATCTGCGAGTGAAGGATCGTAGCTCCGTCAATCCCGCCCTCAGCAAGTACCTCGTTCAGCCCTCTCTCGATCGACATGTCGAAGTACTTGACGTCTCCCATGTCCCCCGTGCGGTCGGTAACATAGTGGGGAGATGTCCCAGTAAAGCCCATCCAGACGGGTATGCCGGTCCTCTTGGCGGCTCTCAGGGCCAGGACCCTGTGGTCCTGGTTGCCGAGATTCTCCAGCAGGAAGAAGTCGATACCGCCCTCGGCG
>JAAXHZ010000461.1 GCA_012270625.1 Dehalococcoidia bacterium
CACGAATGCCTACCCCTCTCAGCTCCTCAAGCCGGGGTGCATAAAGAACCGCGCGGACTTCAGCGTGTTGTTCAGCAGCATCGCGATGGTCATAGGGCCGACTCCGCCTGGAACCGGCGTGATCGCGGACGCCTTTTCCTTGACCGGCTGGTAGTCCACATCGCCAACCAGCCGATAGCCGCGCCTCCGCTCAGGCGCGTCGATACGGTTGATGCCGACGTCGATTACGACAACGCCGTCGCTGACCATGTCTGCGGTCAGGAATCTGGCTCTGCCTATGGCCGCGATGATGATGTCGGCCTGTCGAGTGATGTTCTCCAGGTCGCGCGTGCGGGTGTGGCAGACCGTTACCGTGGAGTTAGCGTCGCTGGCCCGCTGCATCAGCAGGTTCGCCACCGGCTTCCCCACAATGTTCGATCTGCCCAGCACCACAACGTGCTTGCCCTCTGTGCCGACCCCAGACCGAACGATCATCTGCTGTATCCCCGCTGGCGTCGCGGGCACGAAGCGCGGCCTGCCTGCGGCGAGCAGGCCCATGTTGAACGGGTGAAGTCCGTCCACGTCCTTGTCCGGCGATATGGACTCCATCACGGTGTTCTCGTCCACTTGGTCTGGCAGCGGGAGCTGCACCAGCAGTCCGTGAATCCGACTGTCTTCGTTAAGCCGCCTCACTTCGTTCAGCACCTCGTCCATGGACGCCGTCGAGGGGAGCATGACCGATTCCGAGAACATGCCAGCCGCCTCCGCGGCGAGTCCTTTGTTCCGCACGTAAACGGCTGACGCAGGATCGTCACCGACAAGCACGACCGCAAGCCCCGGAACGACACCGTGCTTGACCCGCATCTCTTCGACACCCTCGGCGACCTCCGCGCGGATCTCTTCGGCCAAGCGTGTTCCACTGATTACACTAGCGGTCATAGAGCGACTCCCCTTCGTCCAGAATTAAGGGAATTATAGACCCTGCTGCATTCCGCTCAGCAACCCTCCTCTCCTGCAATTAAGATTATATGTCTGTCAGTCAAGACCATCTGGCGGTTCTATGGAACAGGTAGTGAAGACAGATACTTTGACGCATTGCGTAA
>JAAXHZ010000462.1 GCA_012270625.1 Dehalococcoidia bacterium
GTCATTGGCCTCGCCATAGTCTTGCGCCAGTTGATCAGAAGACGCTCCGACGACGCGGCTCGAACCGGACCGGACAACGTAGGGGTGGACACCTTCAACCTTATGGGCTCGGTGCGTAGAAGCGCGTCGCCAAGCGACTACAGGAGCGGAGAGGTGACGGCCATCATGGGCAGCACGCACTTGGACATGCGAGACGCCGTGCTTGCTGAGAAGCCGTCCACGCTGGAGGTGACCGCGGTGATGAGCGAGGTCAGGCTGAGGGTCCCGTCGGGCTGGAGGGTACGGCTGAACAACATCACCCTGCTGGGAGAGACCGACGACCAGCGCCAACGCGACGAAGACCACGACACCACGCCGGACTTGGTAATTGGAGGCTTGGTCTTAATAGGCAGCCTGAAGATTGAAGACTGACCGCTGAGAGGGCAGCCATGAAGGTTCGACCGAAAAGGTTCTACAAGAGCGCGACCGATTCCATGTTAACAGGTGTCGCCGGCGGCATAGCCGAGTATTTCGACGTCGACCCAACGCTCGTCCGCGTGGCCTGGGTGCTGGCCGGCCTCGCATCGGGGGGCCTAGCCCTGATCGTGTATGTTATCCTGGCGATCGTCATGCCCAGGCAGAGCCTCGACTCGCCGGCAGTGGCTGACTCCGACACGAGCGAGCCGGGCGATTCAGCGGGCGGAGAGGCCTCGCGAACGGATACGATAGACAGAACGAGACGGCTTGGTATGTTTGGAATTGTCCTCATTGTTATTGGCGTTCTGTTGCTGTTGAGCAACCTTGGCCTTATGCACTGGTGGAGGTGGGATATCTTCTGGCCTGTGCTACTCATCATCGGGGGACTGGTGATCCTGGCCGGGCGGCTGACCAGAAAGCAGAATGGCTAGCGAAATCCGTAGGCGTGGCTTCCCACTTTTCGCCACGCTTCTAATCGCGCTGGGAGTGCTGTTGCTGCTCCAGACGACCGGGGTAGTGCGGTGGGATGCGTGGTGGACCATCTGGCGACTGTGGCCGGTACTGGTAATCGTGCTGGGCATCAACATCGCATTTGGAAATCGTATGCCCTGGCTGGCGGGAACGCTCACGGCGCTCGTGCTGGCAGCGGCGATTGCCATAGGAATCGCCATAGCAGGTTCGTCTCTACCCGGCGAGGAGTCACTCACAACGCTGGAAGAGCCCCTGGACGGTGTGGCGAGAGTAGACGTAGATATAGACCTCGGCGCGGGCACACTGTCGGTCGGCTCGCTGCCAGAGACTTCGACCAACCTGGTCAAGGGCGAACTGAGAAGCTTTGGCACTGCGGAGACGCGAACTTCCGTGACGCGCTCCGGAGACCACGCGGAGTTGAGTTTTTCTATGGAAGGCTTCAATTTCAACCTCTTGGGCGAATCCAGCCGCCGATGGGAAGTGTGGCTGTCGCCCCATCCCAGAGCCTCCATAGACGTGGACGCAGCCGCGGCGGACTTGTTCCTGGACCTCGGTGATATGAATGTCAGTGAACTCTCGATAGTTGGCGGCGCGTCGGACATCGAAATCCTGCCGCCTGAAGGCGCCGGGCACGTGAGCATCGGTGTAGACGTGGCAGCCGCTAACGTTGTCATCGTCATCCCTGATCACGTCGGCGCGAGAATAGACACTGACGTGCTCGTGGGCAACCTGTCCATCGACGAGGCGCGATTTCCCAAGGCGGACGGCGTGTACATGTCCAAGGACTTTGATACGACGGCGAACAGAGTTGACCTTGAAATCGACGCGGGCGCGTCAAGCGTGGAGATACGCTGACCACCCAACCACTCACCAACAAAGGAGTAGAGA
>JAAXHZ010000463.1 GCA_012270625.1 Dehalococcoidia bacterium
GGGTCGCTCGAACGCCCGCGTCTGGTACTCAGCTAGCGTCATTGGCGCACACCAGTCGGGCAGCGACATACCATTAGGACGATGCTCGCTGAATATATCGCACAGGACTGTGGAAGATAGTTGAAGAACGTCAATCTCGTCCCTGTCTGATGCTGTTGCAGATTCCAGCTCCGCAGTGACTCGGCTCAAGTAGTGCCGATACAGCGATGTGGTCAGTCGCTCTCTGATTCCCGCCACTGAACGCAGGAGTCTGCGCCGAGTCCGGGGATCGTCGCCTGGGAGTGAAGTGCGTGTATAAATCATCAGGCAGCGCTTGACTATCTCCGAGGGAAAGTTGCGTGCCTCGGCATTCATTGATAGAGCGAAGCACGGATACTCCTGAAACTGAATGCTCTCGTCCTTGATGATCTCCGGAGCGTGACGATTAAACCGGTCTCGTGTCACATCATCGAACACTACGGGAAATCGTCGATAGGCCTGTTGCAGACCTCTCAGGTTGCGGCGGGTGAAGGACTGAGTTTCAACGATTCGTGGATATGAGAACATCGATCTCATCAACGTCTCAATCAGGCTGGACTTCCCACAGTTGCTCTGACCGTAGATCACCGCAAACATCGGCTGATCGAAGCTGAACACATTTTGCCGGAGAGCGGCATTACGCACGTCGCACATGAGCGGCGAGAAGTAAAACCAGCACATGAACGTAAAGTAATCGCGCTGGAGACGCGGGACGTCGCCGACAAAGCCGTTGGCATAGTTTCCGAAGAACTCCAGCCACGCCTCGACATCGTCGCGTACGTCCGCAGTATCTGTCTCCAAGCTCACTTCGTTGCCGGAAAGATTGGACCTGCGCCCGTCGTGGGTGAGGTAAGTCTTCGGACCATCATCCTCCTGCGAGGAGATAGCAATGCTTGTCATCTGACGAACGATAGTGGACGCGAACTTGACAATGCCTTTGTTATCAGGACGAATGTCAGCCAACACCCTTCGGCGGGCGGGCCTGATCTGCTCCACCTGATTGAGCACCTTGGGGATGCTGTATTCAATCTCCTCTTCAACCTCAGCCGGGACATAGACCATCACGCCGTTCGAACTGGCTTCGGCCTCCTTCAGCACCGGAGTTTGATCAATGGGAATCAACTCCGCGGGGACAGGCTCGACTCGGAGCTCGACCCGACTCGTTGCGATCTCACGTAC
>JAAXHZ010000464.1 GCA_012270625.1 Dehalococcoidia bacterium
GCTCTGGAGGCATGTAGTACGGTGTTCCCCACTGCGCGCCCGCCTGGGTCATCGGAGCCATGTCGGCCGCGTGCGCTATTCCGAAGTCGATCAGCTTCACGACACCGTCCGGCCCCAGAGACGACAGCAGCAGGTTATCGGGCTTGATGTCGTGGTGGGTGATGCCGCGCCTGCTGGTGCGCGCGGCTTCGAGCGCGAGCGCGGCCTGGTGCGCGATGGCGACGGCTCGGTCTATGCCCAGTGGCCCACGGTCTATGAGCTCGCGAGCCGTGTGAGGGACGTACTCTATGGCGAGGAAGTGGGAGCCGTCATGTTCCCCTACCTCGCTGATGCCCGCGATGTTGGGGTGACTGATAGACGCTACCAGCTGCGCTTCGCGCCTGAATCGCGCGACCACATCTGGGGCTGCCAGGTGCGGATGCAGCACCTTGAGCGCGACCTCGCGTTCAAGGTCGGGATCGTATGCGTGATAGACCGTACCCTGACTGCCGGACGCCAGATTCGCGATGACCCGGTACTTGCCAATCATCTCCGCTGGTGATTCCGCCATAACTCACCTAACGTGGTGGCAACGTGATCTCAGGACTCTCAGCAGTGTTCTCGGGCTGTACTGCCTCGATTGCTGAATCCATCTGTGCCACTATGACAGTTATGTTGTCATCGCCACCCGCGCACTTGGCTGATCTGACCAGTTCACTGGCGGCTCTCCTCAGCGATCTCCTAACTAGGATCGACGTGATTGCGCTGTCATGCACCAGTCCGTGCAGCCCATCGGAACAGAACAGTATGCGGTCTCCCTGCCGGAGGACGATTCGAGTCGCATCAACCTGAACAAATTCATCTACACCCAACGCGCGCGTAAGCACATTCCTACGCGGATGAACAGAGGCTTGCTCAGACGTGAGAAACCCCTTGGCAACCATATCGGCCACCCAGCTATGGTCTCTCGTTAGCTGTCTCAGCACACCATCTCGCAGCAGATACGCTCTGCTGTCCCCTACGTTGCAGATATACAGAACGCCACCTACCATCAACACCGCTACCAGCGTGGTCCCCATTCCCCGCAGATTACCCAGGAATGACGTGGAATAGACCCTCTTGTTAGCCACCTCGACAGCTTCGCGGAGCGACTGTTCTGAGGGGGAAGAGGTCTTTGACAGAGCATCTACAAACGCATCCAGGGAGATCTGGCTGGCGACCTCGCCTGCTGAGTGCCCACCCATTCCGTCCGCCACTGCCAACACGGCGTCACCCAATGGAGCTTCCTCACCCAGCAGAACCACGAAATTATCTTGGTTGGAGGAACGTACAACCCCGACGTCGGTGATGCCAGTAGCCGACATCGGGTCTGCCCCGCCTCGTCTTCTGCGCAGGAATCTCATCAGCCGCTGGGCCTCATCAGCGTGAACTCAGACTGGCCTATCAAAACACGGTCTCCTACCGATACCCGAACGCCTGCTACTATCTCTCCATCCACCTGGGTGCCCGACTGGGAGCCAAGGTCAGAGATGGTCGCGCGGTCTGCATCGACCCGCAGCATCGCGTGGCGACGACTCACCGTCGGATCGGACAGCGCCACCTGCGCGGACTGGTCCCGCCCTATCACGTTCTGCGCTGACGTCAGCAGAAAGCTCTTACCCGCGTCAGGACCGGACCGCGCCACCAGCGACAGCGATGAACCAGATGGAGAACCCACCATCGTCGCGCCTGAAGACGGCCCTCCCTGGAACGCATCCACGCTCACCAGACTGAGCCTGGTCTGTCCAACCACGATCGCGCTGCCCGCTCCCACCTGTCTGCCTGAGATGCGGTGATCTCCCACCCTCGTGCCGCTCGCGCTTCCCAGATCGACAAGGGTGAACTGGTCATCCTTCACGCTCAACATCACATGAGCGCGAGAGACCGAGGAGTCGTCTATCTGCAGGTCGTTGTCCAGAGACCGTCCAACTGTGTTGTTGCCCTCCCTGAGCTGGAGAGACTTCCCTTCGGATGGGCCTCTGGTGACCACAAGCCACGCCAGCGACCTCGCGACGTCCGGCTGCATGGCCATCGTCTGCGCAGGTGTGGGCACCGCGGCCGCTACCGGAGCGCTCGGCCCGCCTATGACTGTCGCATCGCTGCCAGGTGGGGGAGGTGGTGGCGTTGGATCGGGCGGGGGCTGGACGGTAGCAGCGGGCATTACAGTTGGCGCTGGGGATCCCCCGCTGAGCGCCGGGAACTGATCGGGGTTCAGAACGATCCACCCCAGGAGGCAGATGACCAGGAACGAAGCTGCCGCTATTGGAGTCAGCAGCTCTGAATTCAGAGTCGTGTATCCGAACATCACGCTCACGGCATCGCTGAGTATCGCCAGAATCCCCAGGCACATGACGGCAATCATGGGTGGATGCCACGCCCTCCAGGTGGAGCGCGCCATTGCCGTTACAGTCAAGACCGAGGCGATCAGCAGCGCGGGCAGGCTCCAGTATCTGAGAAACTCGTTTACATTTGCGGATGCGCCAGTGTTTACGGGGCCACAGTCATTCATATAGATTGTTTCGAACTCATGATCGCTCACATCACAGGCGTACTCTACTTCGTCACCCTGAATCAAGAGCAATTGATCTTCTAGAGCGACGTCCATCAGCACCACATTGCCAGGAGCCAGAACCACCTCTCCACCACGGACATGGTCCACTGCTCCGGTGATATTGATCCGGTTTCCCACCCACTCTCTGGTGAATACCCGAGCGTCTTCCTCCAACGCCCCGGCCGCCTGGTGCGCGGTATAGGGGTCACCCAAGTCAACAGTCGGTCGCTCCGCACATCCGATGGCTGTGAGTAACAGCAGACCTGCGAGCACGGTAACTATCAGTTTCAAGGTTCTCTCCTGTGACTCCTTGATTTGTGTGAACTCCCGATCGTCGTTCCTGCTTTTCACCCTCACCCCAACCCTC
>JAAXHZ010000465.1 GCA_012270625.1 Dehalococcoidia bacterium
GGGAGAGGGGGACTGTCGGTTGCTTGTTTGTACATGTTTGCCTACCCCTGTCAGCCCACTGCCCCTGCCGGCTGTCCCTGCGCGAGTGCATCCGGCAATTGCGGCTTCGGTGGCTACTCATGTCCCAGCACTTCCCTCAGTGAAGCTACAAGCTGGGCGCATTCCTCCGGCAGCCGCGCCGCTACCCGAATATACTCTGGCAGATCGAATGACGCGCAGTCGCGTACCACAATGCCCCGACGCAGAAGAGCGCTCCGCACTTCAGCCGCGTTTCCCACTTCCGCAAGGACAAAGTTGGCGGCAGACGTTGTAATCGGAATCCCCAACGTGCTCAGCTCGCGATAGAGATAGCGCTTGGCCTTCGAGATTATCTCTCTCCCAGCTTCCGCGTGCGCCTCATCCTTCAACGCGGCAACACCGACCGCTTGCGCCACCGCATTCACACTCCATGCAGGCTGAAGCTGACGCACAGCTGAGACTATCTTCGACTCGGCTACCATGTAACCCAATCTCACTCCCGCTAGAGCGTGGTCCTTAGTCATGGAGCGCAGTATCGCGACATTGCCGCTGTCGAGCAGGGAAAGCGAGTCCCATCGCCAGTCGGCGAGTGGTACGTAGGCGTCATCTAGCGCCAACAGTCCTCTCCCATCCATGGCCCTGAAGAGTCGCTGTACCTCGTCGCGACCGAGATACACACCCGTGGGGTTATTCGGATTGCAAAGAAAGACCATACTGGGCCGGGTCTCTTCGATTATCCGTACTGCCGAATCGATTGGCCATCGAAATCCCTGGGTCTTCTCGGCCCGAAAGAGATGCACCTCCGCGCCAGCTATCATCGCCGCGGCCTCGTACTCCCCAAACGTTGGGGCAAATATCAGGCACCTATCTCCGGGATTAAGGCAAGCGCGCGCCAGCAGGTGAATGAGCTCCGTAGATCCGTTGCCGACCATCAGGCTGTCGATTCCAACATCCAGACGCGTCGCCAATGCCTCACGCAGCGCCAGGCTGCTGCGGTCCGGGTAGGCGGACAGTTCCGCTTCGATTGCGGCCTGCCTCACACGATCCGATGGCCCCAGAGGGTTAATGTTCGCGCTGAAGTCCAGCGCCTCCTCAGGCCGAAGACCCAATGAGCGCAGCTCCGCTTCATCCAGCCCGCCGTGCACCGTTATCATTCTGCGCGCCGCCTCCAATTAGCCAAAGATTGCATGCCGCGCCGCCAGAATGCCCAGAACGACGACCATCCCGAGCGCCGCCGTACGCTCAGCGATACGTATCGCCGCGCCGATGTCTTCCGGCTCCGGCTCACGCAGACCCTCACCGAGGCGATAGTGTCCGGGTTTGTCCAGACGGATGCCCAGCAACCCTGCCATTGCGCTCATGGTAAGCCCTGCATTGGGACTGGCCGCGCGTCCGCGATCCCGCAGCATGATATTCCACCCACGACCAACGGAGAGTCGTCCCAGTCCGCCGCTCACCAGTAACAGCAACGCGCTCAAACGCGCCGGAATCAGGTTTACGACATCATCAAGACGAGCTGCCGCCTTGCCGAGGTATTCATACGAGCCGTGATAGCCGAGCATGCTGTCCAGCGTGTTGACCGCCCTGTAGGCCATAGCGCCAGGCACGCCAAACACCGCGAACGCCAGCCACGGCCCGATATAGCTGTCAGTTGTGTTCTCCGCTACGGACTCTATGGACGCCGCGGCCACCAGGGGCGCCTGGAGGCCTGAAGGGTCTCGGCTGACCAGACTCCTCAAACTGTCCCGCGCTTTGTCCAAACGGCCCTCGACCAGGGCCTGCCGTGTCTTGTCCGCCGCTGACGTCAGGCCTCTCGCGGTGAATGCGACCCGAAACACCACCGCTCCGCCTATCACGTATGCCACCTGACTCACTGACATAAGAGCGGTCATCACCAGCCAGGCAAGAATGCTTGAAACGCTCACCACAATGACAACAACGCCGCATCCGAACAGGAACGCGGTCACAGGCCCTTGTGGCGCGACACGCTCCATAGAGCTGATGGCTCGGCCCATCCATACTACCGGGTGGGCTATAGCAGGCGGCTCCGGCAGTGTGCGGTCCAGCGCCACTGCCAGCAGTAGGACCAATACATTCAGGGCGAAACTGTCCCACCATGCTGGGAACATAATCAGGAGTTTAACAGCGAGTTAGGAAGGATATTCACGACTGCGAGTATCCTACCATACCGAGAGAAGCGCAAAACTCGATCAACAGTGGTCTCGTCACTCCCGCGAAAGCGGGAGTCCACTATGGAGAATCATGGTTGATGGCCTGTGGATTGCCGAGCGGCGAGCCACTTCGTGGGTTCCCGCGTGCGCGGGGTA
>JAAXHZ010000466.1 GCA_012270625.1 Dehalococcoidia bacterium
ACCGAGATCGGCATGAAGGACTCCGCGCTGTTCACGGCCGGCGAGCACTATCTAGAGTACAGACACGACGCAGAGCCGGAGGCGCTGGCCGAGCGGCTCGACGCTTGGATGGAGGACACCGCGTCGCTTGAGCAGATGTACGTTCGCAATCGCAGGCTGGTGACGAGATTCGACTGCGCCAAGATCGCTCAGGAGATAGTCGACTTCGGCATGGGCGTGGAGCGAGACCATGTTCTGGAGCACGAGGGCGATCTGCCCTCTCTTAAGCTGCGAACGGCCGGACGGCGTCGCATGGAGCACTTCAAATGAAGAGACTGACCAGGATGCAGAAAGACTTGGTTCATTGGATCACCGAGCGCGAGGCGATTCGCGTGAAGAAAGAGGTCACGAAGGCAGAGCGCCCCTGGACCCTGGACCCGGTTCTGCATGATGGATACTTCTGCAACGTGAATCGAGAAGACGACCGCATGACGCGCTGGATCCGCAGGTTCTGGACGTGGGACCAAGGGGTGGACGAACACTTCAAAGAAGAGCGACAGTGCGAGTCTGACTACGTCGCCAGTCTGATCGTTGCGCGGATGTTCAACAACTACGCCTTCTTGGGCAAGCTGCGCCCGTTCTCCATACGGAACGAGACCGCCAAGTCCTACGCCGAGCGCATGAAGAGGCTCGTCCGCGAGAACAAGAAGAACGGCGTCCCGTCATGGTCGCCGGCGTACATCATCAGGAGCAGCGTGGACACGGTCAAGGAGGAGTACTGCGCGCAGGTGTTCTTGAGCGCGGCGAGAACGCTGCGCGGCGAGAATCTCTCAGAGTACAAGACGCTGGAGAGTTGGTTCGAGATGCTGACCAAGCTGTACGGAATCGGACCGTTCTTGGCGGGGCAGGTGATCGCAGATCTCAAGAACACGCCCAACCACGACCTCGCGTGGGCCGACGACTGGGAGACATGGTCGTGCCCCGGACCGGGGAGTCTGCGCGGCATGGCCAAGTTCTTGGGCGAGAAGCCGAAGACGAGCATGACGCAGTGGGAGTGGTCAGAGAAGATCACGATGGTGCGCGGCATGGTGGAGCCCAGGCTGCCGTTGGA
>JAAXHZ010000467.1 GCA_012270625.1 Dehalococcoidia bacterium
CCCCGTCCGCGGGGGAAGATTGAGATAGGGGCCTCCATCCAGCTACGACAACGCGGACATAGGAGGCTCACCGCGTTGAACCCTCTCGAGGAGTCGTATGTCTGGACGAATAGCGGGATACGTACTAAGTGATCGTCGTATCAGTTATGCGTATGGTGTAGTGGAAGACTTCGTTTAGGAAGTCGATCCACACTTCGCCCTCATGAGCAAGGTCGTCTAGACGGAAGATCTTTGCGATGCCCATCTGGTTGAGACGCGAGTCCATTTCAGCAGTGATCACACCGGCGACTAGGATGTTTGTGCAGCCGGGAGGCGTCGCCTCGAAGCTCTTCTGAACTGCGCCTAGTCTCTCGAGAGCCCCTGCGGGGTCTTTGCCTCCCTTGATCTCGATTGTCGCGACGACTCGGTCGACACCACTCTCGGTGTGCTGGAAAAGAATGTCAGGCTCCGAGCCGTACCGCATCGAGTATCCTCGCGGCAGTGTGAACGCTTTTGGATCGTCATTTCGTCATAGGATCAGCCCCCGGCTGTCCAGCCAGTTCACAATGCGTGTCTTGACTAGCTCCTCGGCATCCTGGCCGATGATGTTGCGGAAGGTTCCATCAAGGCCAATCCCCATCGTTGCGATGATATTCCGGTACCCATTGTCCAGAGTCCAATTGGCAGTTCCTTCGATGATCGAAGAGATGACAGCGTTGTACAGCCGAGCGACCTCCTTGCTTTGGGTCTTGCCGATAGGTCTCTTACGGGTGCCCGACTCCCAGGAGACTACAGGCGCAGCTATGTCCGCCACTCGCTTTTGCGGTAGCAGCGCTATTCCACGGTAGTACTGAGACGCCTGAGGGAGTGCGCGTAGCAATTGCGGATGTGCAAACACGGACTTCGGGTCGACTGCGGACGAATTGATGTACGTCCACGCATGCTCGCTAATCATGAAGTCGTCCAATGGACAGAACGAGAGATCCTCTTTGAACTCGGAGATGAGTTGACGCAGCGCCACATCGGTGCGCTGCTGAATACGTTCCGCGATCAGGGCGGACCTGATCTGAGCGTCCTGCCGCTCACGGTCGCGCTGTTCACGCATGGGCTCGCTCCCACTCATAGACGCACTTGCGTATTTCGCGCCGACCGTATTGGCGCATCTGCTGGCTTGAATTTCCCTTACCCCGCTGCAGCGTCCATATCTTCCTGCATCGGAAGCCTGACTGTTCGGCAAAGTCCGACAGGATCAGGTCGACGGGCACCTCCTCGCCGTGGTACTGCACGTTGTCGTTGACCATGATTACCGTCCCGCCAGGACGGACGATTCGTCCTAGCTCGGCTACGATCAGCGACATCTCAAGGAAGTAGCCCTCTATCAGACGAATCACGTGTCTGTTGCTCAAGTCCCCGACATGTTCTCTCAGTATGTCCAGCACCTCGCCGATCGCAGCTTGGTCACGGTACATATCGATCGCACCCTCGAGAACCGTCGGGTCATCTCGATAAGTCTCTCGCAGCCATTCCAGCTTAGGTCTATTCTCCACCGTTGCCGACAGCATACGCTGTCGCAGCTTGGCAAAGTCGTCCTGATCATACCCAAGCCAAGCGAGCTCCAGTGCGTAGGTTCGTGTGTAGTCGTATCGGTTCGCATAGGGCGGAGAGGTCATGACCATGTCGAAGGC
>JAAXHZ010000468.1 GCA_012270625.1 Dehalococcoidia bacterium
TCATAGGGCCGCGTGCTCTTGCACTCTGGATATCCGGTACAGGCGAGGAACTTCCCGAATCACCCGCTCTTTATGACCATCGGGCGTTCGCACTCTTCGCAGACCTCGCCGGACTCTTCATCCAGTTCATTGCGAGGAACGCGTTCTGCGTTCTTCAGAGCCTCGTCCACGGCGATGTCGAAAGGCGTGTAGAAGTCCTGTAGCACAGGGGTCCACTCCCTCTCGCCGCTCGCGATTTCGTCGAGTTGCTCTTCAACTTTCGCTGTGAAGTTCACGTCCATCACGTCAGGGAAATGGGCCGTAAGCAGCTTACTCACCGCGATGCCCAGCTTTGTGGGAACGAACCGTCCTTGCTGCTTTTGGACGTAGTCCCGCGCCAGGATGGTCGCGATCGTGGGCGCATAGGTGCTCGGACGTCCAATGCCTTGCTGCTCTAGCGCTCGGATCAGCATGGCCTCCGAGTATCTGGGAGGAGGCTCCGTAAACTTCTGCTCGCACTTCAGCCCCCGGCTGTCCAGCCGCTCACCTTTCGAGAGTTCGGGCAGGGTCCGGTCTTCATCCGATTGCGTGACAACGTAGACCGTCCGATACCCTGCGAACTTGAGCACAGAACCCGTGGCCCTGAAGGTGTACTTCTTGCCGGACGCGCCATCCGCGGTGACGTTCACCGTAGTGGCGTCGTACAGGGCATCCTTCATCTGGCTCGCCACCATGCGCCGCCAGATGAGGTCGTAGAGACGGTACTGTTCGCTGGACAGGTGAGGCCTGAGCGAATCAGGGCTCCTGAACACGGAGGTGGGCCTGATGGCTTCGTGGGCCTCTTGGGCCGCCTTCGACTTTGTGCGATACCGTCTGGGCGCATCCGACGCGTACTTGTCGCCAATCTTCTGCCGGATGTAGTCGCCGGTCTCGCGCAGCGCGGCTGACGCAACCTGCGTGGAGTCTGTTCGCATGTATGTGATCAGTCCTGTTGGACCGTCGCCGCCCAGTTCCAGCCCTTCGTAGAGCTGCTGGGCGATGCTCATGGTCCTCTGGGCCGTTAGCCTCAGCCTTCGAGAGGCCTCCTGCTGCAGCGTGCTCGTTATG
>JAAXHZ010000469.1 GCA_012270625.1 Dehalococcoidia bacterium
GGTTCGACAAGCAGACTGTGCCAGGCACTGGATTCGGGTCATTGGATGAAGTTCTGTGGAAGCCGCTGCTGAGCGCCGAGGGAGCGGCAAATCCAGAACTAGCGTTGGAAAAGATGGGGCTTCTGGCACTGGACGAGAACGGCACGATACGGGCCACCGCTGCGGGCATCCTGCTGTGCAGCGAATCCCCAGATCAGTGGCTTCCCAATGCTTGTATTACAGCGACCCGCTACCGAGGGGACGACAGGGCGTCCGAACAGATCGACGCGCAGACGGTTGGCGGCCCGCTGGACAGACAGATCATCCATGCGCTGGCCTTCGCTATGCGTAACATGCGCGTGGCGGCCCGCAAGGATCCGGCGCGGGAGGATCTGCCGGAGTACAGCAGGAACGCTCTGTTCGAGGCGCTGGTCAATGCCGTCGTACACCGCGATTACTCCATCCGCGGAAGCAGGATCAGGCTCTCGATGTTCAAGGACAGGATCGAGCTGTGCTCGCCTGGCAGTCTGCCGAACAACCTGACTGTGGACAGTATGGGCGAACGTCAATCTACCCGCAACGAGGTGCTGACCTCTGTGCTGGGCGGGATGAGCGTGGGAGGCGTAGAAGGCGCAGGCGGCCGACAGTTCTTCATCGAGCGTCGAGGTGACGGGGTACCGATCATTCGGCGTGAGACCCAAGAGTTGTGTGGCAGACTTCCTGACTTCCGGCTGATAGACGGATCTGAACTTTGTCTGACGATTCCGGCGGCTTCGCTGGAATCAAGCCCGGCGAACGCCGTCATCACGGCCCATTGCGACGGTCAGCCGCTGGCTGATGTGGACGTCCTAACTCTGTTTCCAAACAAGACCTGGAGACGTGTCTCAACGAACGAGAATGGAGAAGCCAAGATCGACCTGCATACTACGCACTTGCCCATGACGGTGTTTGCTGCCGCCAGTGGCTTCGTCGCACATGTAGAACACGAATGGATTCCCGCACAAGGGGCGCTCGATCTTGAGATGCGCTCGATGCCTGAGGGAGGCTCAGTCATATTTCCAGAGCGAACCGGCTATATTCAGGGCTTGGCCGGGCGGCTGAATCCCGTCCGAGACAGCCAAGACAGGACGTATCTCTACGCATCCAACATTGCCATCAACGGCGGAAAGCCGCAGGCTGTCCACTTCATCCTCGGAGAGGAGCTGCATCTCACGGATGCCGAGGGCAGAGAAGCTCTGGTGCGCATCGTGGACATAGTGGGACAGGCGGCGCTGATAGAGTACCGCTCCCGTACCTCGATATGAGCAAGTCGTATGGAAGAGACCCCTACGTCTCTGAGGTTGGGGCGATTAGGGGGACCTCCAGCTCGGCGAGGAGGTTCTGAAACTCGTCGAGGTCTTCGTC
>JAAXHZ010000002.1 GCA_012270625.1 Dehalococcoidia bacterium
GGAGTGGGCCAGCACCAGATGTGGGCCGCGCAGCACTACTCGTTCAATGAGCCACGCTCGCTGGTCTCTTCCGGAGGCGCCGGCGCGATGGGATACGAAGTGCCCGGCGCGATGGGCGCACAGGTGGGGCGGCCCGACAAGGTCGTCTGGTCGGTGGCCGGTGACGGCGGGTTCCAGATGACCATGTGCGAGCTCGCGACCATGGTCGAGAACAACATTCCGGTCAAGATAGCCATTCTCAACAATGGATTCCTGGGGATGGTGAGACAGTGGCAGGAGATCTTCTACGACCGCTCCTATGTCGCCACTGGGTACAGCGGCAATCCCGACTTCGTCAAGTTGGCCGAGGCATTCGGAGTATTCGGAGCGCGGGTTACCGACAAGTCCCAGGTGAGGTCCGTGATCATGGACGCGATGGCGTTCGACGGTCCGGCAATAGTTGACTTCGTCGTCGAGCAGGAAGAGAACGTCTATCCCATGATCCCGGCAGGAATGTCAGTACGGGAGATGATAGAGGAGCCGCGTCCGCAGGAGGCCCGCACGTAACATGGTCACCGCACAGAACGGCACAAGTCCAGAACACACAATCACCGCGCTGGTCCAGGACAAGCCGGGAGTCCTGAACAGGATCACGAGCATGTTTCGGCGGCGCGGGTACAACATCGCAAGCCTCGCGGTGGGTCCAAGCGAGATCCCTGACCTGTCGAGGATGACATTCGTAGTTCAGGGCGACGTCCGCACTATCGAGCAGGTCTCCAAGAACCTGAACAAGCTGATAGACGTGATAAAGGTAGTGGACGTAGATGACGACAACAGCGTCTGGCGCGAGCTCGCGCTCCTCCGTGTTAAGTGGAATACTCAACCACTCAGCGAGGTAAAGACCATAGTGGATATTTTCGGAGCTAAGATCGTCGACACAGCCCCCGAATCGCTGATAATCGAGGTCACTGGTAAATCGAACAAGGTGGATGACCTCGTAAACAACCTCACGGGATTTGGCTTCCAGGTCCAGGAGGTCATGCGAACCGGTGTCGTAGCGATGAGCCGCAGCTCGATCGAAGGTGACTCGCGCCGTCGCGTCCGCGCGGATAGACCGGCGGTGAAGTGGGAGAGCGGCAGCGTATGACGCCGAGCCCCGCGCCTGCGACACGATGAACAATCAAGTATCAGCAACTTAAGAGGAACGAATAAATGGCGAACATCTACTACGAAAACGACGCCGACATGAGCCTGATCCAGGACAAGACGATTGGGGTCATAGGATATGGCAGCCAGGGCCACGCTCACGCGCTCAATCTCAAGGACTCCGGCCAAAACGTGATGGTCGGACTCTATGAGGGCAGTCGCAGCTGGGAGACGGCTGAAGCCGATGGGCTTACGGTCGGACTGGTCGAGGAGACCGCGCGTGAGTCGGACATCATTATGGTGCTGATCCCGGACCATGTGCAGGCCGAGGTATATCGCGAGTCGATCCTGCCTCATCTGCTGCCCGGCAAGACCCTGATGTTCGCGCACGGGTTCAACATCCACTACGAATGGATCGTCCCGCCCGACAGCGTGGACGTGTCCATGGTTGCCCCGAAAGCGCCGGGACACAGGATGCGCGAAGTGTACACGCGAGGGTCGGGCGTTCCGGGTCTGCTGGCGATCCATCAGGACGTGACCGGCAACGCGGCGGGCGTCGGACTCGCCTACGCCAGGGGAGTCGGCTGTACGAGGGCAGGCGTTCTGGAGACCACGTTCAAGGAAGAGACCGAGACCGATCTGTTCGGAGAGCAGGCAGTGCTGTGCGGAGGCGTGGCCGAGCTGGTCAAGACTGCGTTCGAGACGCTGATCGAGGCCGGATACCAGCCGGAGTCGGCTTACTTCGAGTGCATGCACGAGCTGAAGCTGATTGTGGACCTGTTCTACCAGGGCGGTCTCGAATACATGCGCTACTCGGTCAGCGACACGGCAGAGTACGGCGACTACACTCGCGGTCCTGTGGTGATCGACGAGCGAGTCAAGGACAACATGCAGAAGATACTGGCGGACATCCAAGACGGCAGCTTCGCGCGCGAATGGATCGCCGAGAACGACGAAGGCCGCCCCACGTTCAATCGTTTGCGCCAGGAGAACGCCGGACACCCCATCGAGGTGGTCGGCAAAGAGCTCCGGGGAATGATGTCGTTCCTGAAAGACGCGGATTAGACCTTCTGGAGGCTGCTGTAGAAATGCGCAGGTTGAAATGAACACCCCGGAGGCAACCCACGTAGTCCGCCACCGCGCCCGGCACGCCGCGCGCCGGGCGGACTGCGTTGCCCTTGGAACAGCGATCACGAGATAGATTTCTGTATCAATTCCTGACACCCAAGGGGAAAGAGAATGCCAGACGAAAAAGTAATGATGTTCGACACCACCCTGCGAGACGGAGAGCAGTCCGCAGGTATCGGGCTGACCACGCCTGAGAAGATGGAGATCGCCAAACAGCTCGACCGCCTCGGCGTGGATATCATCGAGGCCGGGTTTGCGGCCAGTTCGCCGGGAGACTTCGAGGCAGTACGGAGCATAGCCCAGGAGGTCCGCAGACCGATCATCGCCTCGCTCGCCAGATGCCACTTCGATGACGTGGACCAGGCATGGCGGGCCATAGAGGGAGCCGCGAGACCTAGAGTTCACGTCTTTATCTCGAGCTCAGATGTCCAAATCATGCATCAGCTCAGGCGAAATCCGGAGCAGGTGCTGGAGATGGCTGTCGCCTCCGTGGAGAGAGCCAAGAGCTACTGCGACGACGTTGAATTCTCGCCGATGGACGCCACTCGCACTGACATCGAGTACCTGTACACGATGTTGGAGGCTGTCATCGAGGCTGGAGCCAACACAGTCAACATAGCCGACACCGTTGGTTACACCATACCGGCAGAGTTCTACGACAGAATCCGGCTGATCCGGGAGAACGTTCCGAACATCGATCAGGCGGTTATGAGCGTCCACTGCCACAACGATCTGGGAATGTCGGTTGCTAACAGCCTCGCGGCGGTGCTTGCGGGCGCGCGCCAGGTAGAAGGCTGCATCAACGGTCTCGGAGAGCGGGCGGGCAACGCTGCGCTTGAAGAGATCATCATGGCGATCGAGACCAGGCCGGACCTGTTCAACGTCGGCACCAACATTGACACTCGCCAGATATACCGCACAAGCCGACTGGTAAGCGATATCACCGGATTCCCGGTTCAGCCCAACAAGGCTGTGGTCGGCGCGAATGCGTTCAGGCACGCCTCCGGCATACACCAGGACGGTGTGCTCAAGGATCGCAGCACTTTCGAGATCATGGATCCCAGGTCGGTCGGATGGCCAAGCAACGAGCTGGTGCTCGGCAAGCTGAGCGGAAGGGCCGGACTGAGGTCTCGCCTGGAAGAGCTCGGTTACTCACTGGAGCAGGCTGAGCTGGACGAGGTGTTCGAGGCGTTCAAAGACCTCGCGGACAAGAAGCGGGAAGTCAGCGACGCCGACCTGGTCGCGCTGATGTCGAGTCGCCGCAGGGTTGTGGATGTGCCGGCAGTTTACAAGCTCGAGCACGTGCAGGTCTCGTCCGGCAACCACGAGATACCCACCGCGACTGTCCGAGTCATCGGCCCGGACGGTGATGGAATGACCGACGCGGCTACTGGCACCGGCCCTGTGGACGCGGTTTACAAGGCCATCAACCGCATCATCGGTGTGCCCAACACCCTGACGGAGTTCAGGGTGGACGCTGTCACAGAAGGCATTGATGCCATCGGCGACGTGACGATTCGCATCGAGGCAGACGGAAGCGCTTACATAGGTCGAGGTTCTGACACCGACATCATCGTAGCGAGCGCGAAAGCGTATATGAACGCGCTGAACCGGCTCGTCTCCGCCAGCGGAGAGATGGCCGCGATTGCTGATCCTTCTCCTTAGGCGCTCGAATCATTTTCCGGTCGGCCCGAGCCAGCATGGCTCGACCGGCTGGAAGAATCCAACCACCTGCGGGGTAGGACGATGACAACGTCAAGAACCAAGCTCTTGACCGCCGATGACCTAATGCGTCTGTCCAGCCAAGGGGTCCGTGGAGAGCTGATCCGGGGAGTGCTTCACGAGACCATGCCAACTGGTGTGAACCATAGCCGGACCGTTTTGAACCTCGGATCAGAGTTGAGATCGTTTGTCAAACCTCGTCGCCTGGGAACTTTGATGGCTTCCGACCTCGGCGTGCGGCTCGAGCGTGATCCTGACACAGTGAGAGAGCCAGACATCGCGTTTATATCAGCCGAAAGGCTG
>JAAXHZ010000003.1 GCA_012270625.1 Dehalococcoidia bacterium
CGCATCTTCGGCCCCGTCGCCCGCGAGCTGAGAGACAGGAACTTCATGCGGATAGTGTCCCTGGCCCCGGAGGTGCTCTAGTGCGACTCCAGACCAACGACAACGTCCTTGTCGTCAAGGGCAGAGACAGAGGCAAGCGTGGCCGCATTGCGCGGGTGCTACCGGAAAAGGACAGGGCCGTCGTCGAAGGTGTCAATGTGGTGCAGCGTCACCAGAAGCCTACTGGGGCGTTCCGCGCAGGCGGGATCATCGAGAAGGAGCTGTCCGTCTCGATCGCGAATCTCAAGTTCTTTTGCGAGCAGTGCGACTCTCCCGCCCGGCTAGGCCGGAGATCGCTGCCCGACGGCACCAAGGTGAGAATCTGCAAGAAGTGTGGTGAAGTAATCGAATGACGCAGAGACAACCAGACCAGAATGGCGCTCGACGCCCGCTCCCCAGACTGCTGGAGATGCTCCGCAGCGAGGTGGGGCCACAGATGATCCAGGAGTTCGGCTACACCAGTCCAATGCAGGTGCCGAGGCTGGAGAAGATCGTGCTGAACATCGGTATGGGCGAGGCGCTCCAGAACGCGCGAGCAATGGAGGCCGCCACTGCGGACCTGACCGCCATCAGCGGTCAGAAGCCGCTGGTGACCAGGGCCAAGCGGTCGATCGCCCAGTTCAAGATCCGCGACGGCATGCCCATCGGCCTGACCGTAACCCTGAGAGGAACGCGGATGTGGGAGTTCTACGACCGGCTGGTCAACTCGGCGCTGCCTCGAATCCGGGACTTCCAGGGCGTGTCGAGAAACTCGTTCGACGGCAGGGGCAACTACTCGCTGGGCCTTCGCGACCAGGTGATATTCCCAGAGATCGACTACAACGCGATAGACAGGCTCAGAGGTCTCCAGGTGGTCATAGTGACCACCGCGCCCAACGACCAGGAGGGGCTGAGGATGCTCGAGATGCTCGGTATGCCGTTCGCAAGAACGCGCGACCCCATGCTCGTGTAGCGCAGTCTTCAGCAGGAACAATTGGTAGCTAAGTCACCCGGCTCAATCAGGAAACGACAGGTCTGACAAAATGGCTAAGAAGTCTAAGATCGCACGCTGGAAGAAGCCTCAGCGGTTCAAGGTCCGTGAGCACAACAGGTGCAACAACTGTGGAAGACCGAAGGCGTACATCAGGCACTTCGGACTCTGCCGCATCTGCTTCAGGAATATGGCCCTCACGGGGCTTCTGCCCGGTGTGCGCAAGGCCAGCTGGTAGGGGAACCGGAAAATTGCATAAGCAATTTTCAAGGACTGAGAAACGAGGAGTGAGAGTCCCCTCTCTGGATTGGGAATTTTCGAGACTCTTCCATAAGGGAAAGAAAAAATGGCAGTGACAGATCCGATTGCGGATATGCTCACGCGCGTTCGCAACGCTGTGAATGCGCGTCATGAGTCGGTGAACATCCCGGCCTCGAAGCTGAAAGTGGAACTGGCCAGAATCCTGGCCGAGGAGGGCTTCATAGAGAGCTACGACCTCGTCAGGTCCAGCACACCGCAGGGCAGCATCAGGGTCAAGCTCCACTACAGGAGCCGCAGCGAGCCCGCGATCACGGGCTTGAAGCGGGTGAGCAAGCCGGGGCTTCGAGTCTATGTGGGCAAGGGGGAGATCCCCAGGTACTACGGTGGACTCGGAGTGGCTGTAATGTCTACGTCTCAGGGCGTCATGACCGGACGCCAGGCATGGCGCAGCGGCATCGGCGGCGAGCTTCTGTGCTACGTGTGGTAAACGACAGTTCTGAGGGTGAGAACCCTGCCGATGGATTGCCGAGCGGCGAGCCACTTCGTGGGTTCCCGCTTTCGCGGGAATGACGAGTGGGGTTGCTTTTAGAGGAATGATTGAAAAGGTAGAAAATGTCCAGAATAGGTAAACAGGCGATTCCCGTGCCGCAGGGCGTGGACGTTCAGGTGAGCGGACAGTCCGTGACGGTAAAAGGACCCCGAGGCGAGCTGAGCCAGAGCTTCCACCAGGATATGGCCATCGCCAGGGAGAACGGCTCAGTGGTCGTGAATCGACCCAGCGACTCAGGCGAGCACAAGGCGCTCCACGGCCTCACCAGAAGCCTCATCAACAACATGGTGGTTGGCGTGAGCGACGGCTACGAGAAGACGCTCGATCTCGTCGGAGTCGGCTATCGCGTCGCGCAGAGCGGCAAGGGGATCACTCTCAGCGTGATGCTGAGTCACCAGGTAGAGATAAATCCGCCGGACGGCATCACGCTCGAGGTCGAGGGAAACAACAGGATCCGCGTACGCGGAATCGACAAGCAGGCAGTGGGCCAGCTGGCAGCCGAAATCAGAAAAGTGAGGCCGCCCAACGTGTACACCGGAAAGGGTATCCGGTACTCGAACGAAGTCGTACATCTCAAGGCTGGCAAGAGCGCCAGGAGGGCATAAGGTGCCACAGTCAAAGATGCGCAAGGCGCGCCGACAGATGCGCCACAAGCGTGTGCGCCGGAAGATCACGGGCACTGCGGACCGCCCTCGAATGGCGGTGTTCCGAAGCCTCAATCACATCTACGTCCAGGTGATAGACGATTCGCGCGGGCATACCGTCGCGGCAGCGTCCAGCCTGGAGCCGACGATACGCCAAAACGTCAACGACGGCGCTCCAAAGTCGGAGGTCTCGGCGATGGTCGGGACCCTGCTAGCCGAGCGCGCGACCGGGCATGGCGTCAAGGACGTCGTCTTCGACCGGGGCGGATTCAAGTATCACGGCAGGACAAAGGCGCTGGCAGACGCCGCCCGCGAAGGCGGCCTGGTTTTCTAATGAATCCTTCCCCCTCTTCCCCAGGGAGCGAGGGCTGGAGCCTGCCCCGGACTTGATCCGGGGGTGAGGGTGAACCTAGTGACAACTAACTACCGATCTCAACAGCAGAACCAGAGCGAAGACCAGGACGAGCTGCACCTCGTCGAGAGGGTGGTCCGCATATCCCGCGTCGCCAAGGTGGTCAAAGGTGGACGACACCTGAGCTTCAACGCCGTGGTGGTGGTTGGAGACGAACAGGGCCGCGTTGGTATCGGCATGGGCAAGGCGGACGCCGTGCCCGACGCCGTCAGGAAGGGTGCGGTCAAGGCTCGAAGCAACATGATCGAGGTCTCACTCAAGGGTTCGACGATCCCGCACGACATCGTGTCGAAGTACGGCGGCTCAGTGGTCATGCTCAAGCCCGCGGCGCCTGGCACCGGCGTCATAGCCGGAGGCGCGGTCCGGGCGGTCGTAGAGCTCGCCGGCGTGCGCGACATTCTCACCAAGTCGCGACGCAGCAACAATCCTGTCAACGTGGTCAAGGCCACGTTCGAAGGCCTGAAGCAGCTGCGACTGCCCGAGGTCGAGATCGCCAAGCGCAGGCAGTTCGCCGAGGAAGTGAAGGAGCGGCAGCGTATCGCCGCGCAGCGACGGGCGGCCCGAGAGGCCGAGGCCGCCGCGGCAGCGACAGGAAGTGAGTGAGAAAGGTAGGGGTAGGTAATCCCGCGCACAACCGTGAATACCAGCCAACATACTCCCTCTCCCTAAGTTGACAGGGGTAAGTAAGGTGTACAGCCAAGCATGAATACCAGTCAACATACTCCCTCTCCCTAAGTTGACAGGGGTAGGTAAGGTGTACAGCCAAGCATGAGTACCAGCCAACATACTCCCTCTCCCTTAGGGAGAGGGTTGGGGTGAGGGTGAAACCCCCGCCCCCTATGGATTCCGGCTTTCGCCGGAATGACGATTGATAGGCCCAGTAGAGAACGATAACAATGGCGAAGATAGCGATTACATGGAAGAAGAGCGCGATCGGCTACGAGCGCTCCCAGAAGAGGGCGATCGAGGGCCTGGGCCTGAGACGTCTGAACCAGACGGTGATTCACGAAGACTCACCTTCGATCATGGGCGTTGTACACAAGGTGCGACACCTGGTGACGGTGGCCCCGGTCGAAGAAGACAGCGCGCAGTGACCAGCCCCAGCCAATAACCCAGTAGAACGCGCCACCATTAAGAGAGCGACAGTTTCGACATGCAGCAACACATGATGCGTCCCCCAAAGGGGGCAAGGAAGAACCGAAAGCGCGTTGGGCGTGGAGACGGCAGCGGAAATGGCACATACTCGGGCCGCGGCCTCAAGGGGCAGAAGTCCCGGAGCAGCAGCGGCGCGATGGTCAAGTTTCAGGGCGGCCAGCTGTCGCTGCTGAAGCGGCTGCCGAGCATACGCGGATTCACCAACATATTCAGACAGGAGTACAGCATCGTCAACGTTGACCAGCTCGCCATGTTTCCCGACGGGAGCGACGTGACTCCAGAGTCGATGGCGCAGGTCGGGTTCGTCAAGAACCTCAACAGCCCCGTCAAGGTGCTGGGCAGGGGCGATATCGACGTGGCGATCAGCGTTTCGGCACACAAGTTCTCCGCCGCGGCGAGATCGAAGATCGAGGCCGCCGGCGGATCAGTCACAGTGACAGAGTAGCCAGTATGCGTCAGGCGCAAGCAGCAAGAGCGCAGCAGCAGTCGTCACGGCCACAGCTCGTACAGTCGATGATCGACGCGATGCGGGTCCCAGACCTGCGGACGAAGATACTGTTCACGATAGCGATGCTCGTCGTGTTCAGATTCGTTGCCCAGGTGCCGATCCCGGGCGTCGATACCCAGGCGCTGTCTCAGGCGTTCCAACAGCAGGAGCTCCTCGGATTCCTGAATCTGTTCAGCGGTGGAGCGCTGGCGAACCTCAGCGTGGCCGCGCTGGGCGTGTACCCGTACATCACGGCTTCGATCGTGATGCAGATACTGGTCCCGGCAATACCGAGTCTCAAGGCGATCTCACAAGAGGGCGACCTGGGACGGCAGAAGATCAACCAGATCACTCACTACGCCACGGTCCCGATCGCGTTCCTCCAATCGTGGGGCCAGCTCACCCTGCTCAGACAGTCGGGCGTTCTGCCTGGAGTGGACTTCGGGTTCAACATCGGCACGCTGGCCATGCTGCTCTCGATGGTCGCTGGCACAATGTTCCTCGTATGGCTCGGCGAGCTTATCTCCGAGCGCGGCCTGGGCAACGGCATCTCGCTGATAATCTTCGGCGGCATCGTCGCGAACTTCCCCACCGTCATCGGACAGGGGATGCTCGAGACAAATCCGGCGGGAGTGCTTGCGTTGTGCGCCTTCGGATTTGCGATCATATTCGTGATCGTGCTGTTCAACGAGGCTCAGCGGCGCGTGCCGGTGCAGTACGGCAGAAGCATCTATCGCGGCGGACAGATGCAGAGACAGTCGGGTTCGACCTTCCTGCCGCTGCGTGTCAACAGCGCGGGCATGATACCGCTGATCTTCGCGTTCAGCATCATCATCCTGCCCGCGACTATATTCAGCTACTTCCAGAACCCGCTGTCCGACTCGTTCTTCGCCAAGATGGCGAAGTTCTTCACGGACACGCTCGACCCCGCCAATCTCCCATACTGGATTGCGGTCTTCTTCCTCGTCGTTATCTTCACGTTCTTCTACACGCTGGTTATATTCCAGCAGCAGAACCTTGCGGAGAACTTGCAGAGAAACGGCGGGTTCATTCCGGGAATCAGGCCCGGAAGACCGACCCAGGACTACCTGAACAGGGTGATCATCCGCATCACCTGGGGCGGCGCGCTGTT
>JAAXHZ010000004.1 GCA_012270625.1 Dehalococcoidia bacterium
CTTTCAGCCGCGGGCGCAGGCGCGCTTGTTGGTGCAGGCGCCGGAGCAGGTGCACTGGTCGGCGCCGGAGCGGGCGCGGTAGTCGGAGCCGGCGCTGGTGCGGTAGTTGGCGCTGGCGCTGGGGCCTGCTCCTCTTCCTCTGCTCCGCCACATGCGGCCAAGATGAAAGCAAGCAGCGCCAGCGCCAACTACCGCACCAGCGCCGGCTCCGACTACCGCGCCCGCTCCGGCGCCGACCAGTGCACCTGCTCCGGCGCCTGCACCAACAAGCGCGCCTGCGCCCGCGGCTGAAAGTGGCGGACCTGACCCCCGCATCGCCAAGCTCGCGGCGGAGGCAGGGATCCCGCTGGGTGGACCCAGCACAGCCCCCGGCGATCCAGTATCCGGCGGATCAATCAGAATCCTCGCGCTGGAACCCAAGAGCTTCGACTTCCACCAGTTCGTCAGCTACCGGAACCAGACCACAGGGAGCGGCTGGAGAGAGCCTCTCTTCACGTTCCCATATGGCCCCGAATTTGGCGCGACCAACTTTAGCCCGATGCCGAGACTGGTCGAAAGCTGGAGCCTCGAAGACGGTGGTAAAATAGTCGATATTGTCCTGAAAAAAGGCGTCATGTACCAGAACAAGGGCCCCATCCAGGGCCTCGAAATGAGTGCCGAAGACGTCAAGTTCAGCTTGGATCGCTCCATTGAGCTCTCCAGCACCGGCTCGTCTCAGCTAAAGTCGATCACATCGGTAGAAGTAGTTGAGCCGTACAAGATCAGGGTCAACCAGGACGCCCCGTTCGGTCCCCTGTTCGTAAACTTGGGGCAGCAGTACAACGCCATATTCCCCGAGGCATCAATTGACGAGTTCGGAGACCTGGTGAGTTTCGAGTCAGCGGTAGGAACTGGACCATGGACTCCCACCGAGTATAGTCCAGGCTCGTTCCTGAAGCTTGAAAAACACGCCGACTATTGGAACGACGGCTTTCCCTATATTGATGTCGTAGAAGAGATCTTCATCTCAGAGTACCCGGCTGCGGATGCCGCCTTCCGTTCGGGACAGCTCGATATCACTGCCATAGATACGGACTGCATGTCAGGCGAGCGCTATCAGGCGATCAAGGACAATGCGCCGGACGCTGTGCCTACGATTTTCCCGGATACTGCTAACTCGCGAGCGTTGACGGTACGCAATGACAAGGCGCCATTCGACAACGCAAAGGTGCGTCAGGCCGTGTCGCTGGGAATCGATCGGCAGGGCTGGATCGACAGTGTGCTCGGCGGTTTCGGCATAAACCAGGCGTTCATCAACCCGGGCCATGGCAAGTGGTGGCGTGACTTCGATCAGTTGGGCGACAAGGCCAAGTGGTTCAAGTTCGATCCCGCAGAGGGCAAGCGCATACTCGCCGAGGAGGGTGTCGAAGAAGGCCTGAAGGTTGTGCTGGACGGCACCTCAGGATACGGACCCAGGATAGAGGCCGAACTTCAGCTCATGGGTGAGAGCCTTCGCAAGAACCTCGGCTTCGACGTTCAGCTCAACATCACCGAGTACAGCAGCAACTTCCTGCCCAACGTTTGGGGCAAGGGCGACTATGAAGACCTGGCCTACGGTTTCCAGGGCGGCGGTCTCGACGCCAATGGATGGCTTACATTCGCCTACCACTCCCAGACAAGGGGAGGCTTCTACAATCACCTGAATGATCCCGACCTGGACAATATGCTGGATGCCATGGACCAGGAGACCGACGTCGAAAAGCGCGTCCAGATGGTCTATGACATCGAAGACTATCTGCTCGATACGATGCCGGCGATACCTGTACCCAGCTGGGTCTGCATCTGCTACCAGCAGTCATGGATTCACAACTACCACTACTTCCACTGGATGGACATGCTTGGTCCGATAGCCTTTACATGGGTCGATCGTGACCAGAAGACCACGTTCCAGCCGGCCGCGCAGTAGCCTAACATCGGATACTGGGCCTCCGGGACGAGGCCGACGACCGTGTCTCGTCCCGGAGGGCTCTAAAGCCCTGATCCAGAGAGAGTAGGATGGCGCGATACCTGCTACGTCGGGTTCTCCTGATTATTCCCACATTCTTCATCGTCAGCGTCATCGTATTTTCGATGATCAGGCTGATACCCGGTGATATCGTCGATCAGATGCTCGAGGATAGGGGTGGCATTTACGGTATCGACCACGATGAGATAAGGGAGCGAATGGGTCTCAACCGACCCATCCATATCCAGTACCTTAGCTGGGCCGCCAACTTCTTCACGGGCGACTTCGGGGAGTCGCTGTGGAACAAGCGATCCGGGCTGGCCGAGTTCAAGCGCCGCTTCCCCGTAACGTTCCAGCTGGCCGTCATGACCATTATCCTTGCCAGTGTGTGGGGAATCTTTGTCGGGATCGTCGCCGCGGTTCGACAGGACAGTATGCTCGACTATCTCCTTAGATCGGTGTCGGTAGTTGGTCTGTCGATACCCTACTTCTGGTCCAGCACTCTAGTCATCATCTTTGGGTCTTTGTGGTTCAACTGGTCGTCCTCGGTCATATATGTCCCACCATTCGGCGACAGGGCCGACTTCTGGGAAAACATGAAGATCATGATCGTGCCGGCCACTCTGTTCGCGTTTGCTATTGGCGCTCCCATAGCTCGCATGACTCGCGCGACCCTGCTTGAGGTGATGCGCACCGACTACATCCGCACCGCTCAGGCTAAGGGCCTGACCGGAAACGCCGTAATCAGCCGACATGCCCTGAAGAACGCGCTCATTCCGGTCGTCGCTATGATCGGCATTCAGGCCGTGTTCGCGGTCGGCGGTTCTACGATCATGGAGACGATCTGGCGACTGCCCGGGCTCGGCCAGTACATCGTTGACGTGGTCTTGTTCCGCGACTACACGATGCTCCAGGCGCTGACCATGTTCATCGCCATGATTATCATCGTCATCAACCTGCTGGTGGACATCAGCTACGCCTGGCTCGACCCGCGAATCAGGTATCAGTAGGTCTTTAGGAACTGATTTAGTGGAACAGGGCAGCGCACGTAGAGAACTGGCTCAGCGTCTGGAGGATTCCGGGCTGGGGAGCCAACGCTCAAGGTATCGTGTGTTCTTTACCAGGCTGGTAAGGGAGAAGCCCCTAGGCACCATAGGTCTCGCGATAATCGTAGTGATGTCGCTAATGGCTCTGTTCGCGGACCTTATCGCACCTTACGGGTTCCAGGAGCAGGACCTTTCAGCGGCGAGGCTCAGCTACAGTTGGGACCATCTTCTCGGCACTGACCAACTCGGCCGCGATCTCTTCAGCCGGATAGTGTACGGCGCGCGCGTGTCGCTTCAGGTGGGCATATACTCTGTTCTGATAACCCTTGCCGGCGCGACTCTCCTGGGAATAGTCACCGGATACTACAGCGGCACCTGGATAGACAACGGTATCCAACGGGTCGTCGATGGATTCATGACCATCCCGTACCTGGTCTTCCTGCTCTTCGTCATGTCCATCCTGGGACCCGGGCTGCTGAACATCGTAATCGCACTTTCCATCGAGGGCGTACTCATCAACTCGCGTATCATCCGCGCGCAGGTGCTCTCCACCAAGGAGAACACATACGTGGACGCTGGACGCGCCATCGGCGCTTCAACACCCAGGCTAATGCTTCTATACATACTGCCGAACGTCATGGCCCCGATCATCATCATTGGGACGGTAAGCCTGGGACTGTTCATATTGGCGGAGGCATCGATCAGCTATCTCGGCTTCGGTATTCCGCCGCCGTTCCCGACATGGGGTGGAATGCTGACCAGATCTGGCCTCGACCAGTTCTACGTCGCGCCCCACCTGGCGATCTGGCCTGGATTCGCGCTGAGTCTGGCAGTGTTTGGATTCAATATGTTCGGTGACGCCCTCAGAGACTTGCTCGACCCACGGCTCAGGGGCACGTAGCCGGTGGACACAGCCCAACGTCCGTGGATATAATAGACCTCACTCTCGAAGCGGCTGGCTTGAACGACTGCAAAGGTCTTGATTGCGTGCCGAGGTGGTGGAATTGGTAGACACGCAGCGTTGAGGGCGCTGTGGCCGAACAGGCTGTGGGAGTTCGAGTCTCCCCC
>JAAXHZ010000005.1 GCA_012270625.1 Dehalococcoidia bacterium
CCCATGGCGACCGTGGTGACTCCTAACAGCCGTGAGGCGGAGACGCTCACCGGCCTTGAGATCACCGGCGTTGATGATCTCAAGGCAGCCGCAAAGATGCTGGTAGAGGAGTGTGGCGCGCGGAACGCTGTCGTGAAGGGCGGTCACCTCGAAGGGCCGGCCACCGACATACTGTACGACGGCTCAGACTTCTTCACATATACGTCGGAGAGGATAGACACTTCGAGCACTCATGGCACCGGCTGTACGCTCGCATCGGCCATTGCGGCAGGCCTTGCGAAGGGCATGAACGTACCCGACGCAGTTCAAGGGGCCAAAGACTACGTCACGGCCGCGATTCGAACCAGCTTTCCGGTAGGGCAGGGTCACGGTCCACTGAATCACTTTCATGAGCTCTGGGACAGAGACAGATAGCTCTTTGAGGTCAGAGGACGAGGGCAAATCCGGCGTTCTCGGCAAGTCGAGTAAGCGCCCTGTCGACTCCCGGCTCATTTCTGTACCGAGCGTCTCATTTTCAGGTACGACTCGCCGCTGTACGCGAGCGCGCCCGCGCAGACCAGGGCTACACCGACGATCAGCCCTCGGCCTGGGTCTTCTCCCAGAGCCAACCAAGCCAGTGTCACGCCGGCAATCGGCTGCGCGAAGTAGAAGAAAGTGACCGACGACGGCAGGTATCGCTTCACCAGCCAGGCATTGCTCAGGAACCCGAAGCCCGCGATCACAATTCCCTGGTAAGTCAGCGCGAACCAGAACGAGCCGTGGGTTGTGTACGCGGGGGTCTCAAAGGCGTAGCTCCCGGCGAGAAGCAGAACCGTACCGATTACAAGCTGACCCAGCATCAGCTTGCCTTCTGAGACGTTCTGGGCGAAGTTTGAGATCAGGATAATCCTGATGCCGAGCAGGACCGCTGCGATCAGACTCAGAAGATCGCCGAGAATCGAAACGCCCTCCTGGCTGACTCCGGTGTCTCCGAACACGACGGCGAGCACACCAGCGTAGGACAGCGCCATCGCGATCACTCGCCAGCGCGTTAGGCGGTCGGACGGTATGAATATCTGGGCGACAGTAGCCGTCCAGATCGGCATTGTAGAGTTCAGCGCGACACCATGCCCTGCTGTGGTGAGGTCCTGCCCGACGTTCATAATCACTAGCTGGACTGAGAACAGGATTCCCAGCACGCACAGCGGCTTGATCTCGTGTCTGGCGATCGCGAACGACTCTCGTCTGACGACCATATAACCGACGGTGACGATGGCGCCGAGTACGAAACGCATCCAGCCGATCTGCATGGGTGCGCCGTTCTCCAGGGCGACCTTGATGCTGACGTTGTTGCCTCCCCAGAGTATTGCCAAGAGAAGTGCGAAGCCGCTCGGCATAAGTCCAGCGGGTCGACGAGTTTCGGCTGTCTGAACAGGGGTGTAGGTCGTGCCGCTGGTATTAGCGCTGCTCATGGTCGGTCGTTTGATGTCCACTCGAACCCTGCTAAACGCGCTCCACGAGAGAAGAGTATTGGCACATAGAGAGGCCTCCGGGGTTTTCCGGAGGCCTCAAGTCAGGACTTCTGGAGGCGACGGGCGGATTCGAACCGCCGAATAGGGGTTTTGCAGACCCCCGCCTTAGACCACTTGGCTACGTCGCCGTTTCTTCTCGACTTAGCTTCCAGCACTGAGGTGGTGCCGAGGGGGAGACTCGAACTC
>JAAXHZ010000006.1 GCA_012270625.1 Dehalococcoidia bacterium
TCGAGCGACAATACGATATATGGTCCATACCGAACCTTATCACAGCGACGGGCAGAGATTCACGAGCGAGACTCAAGTGAACGGACTATACGTCGAGCGAAATGATAATCTTTCTGCTCTGATAAACAAGACTAAGACCATCATCCAACACGTCGGGCGGGATCCAGCTGAGTTCAAGGTGCGGTTTGGCTGAGGGAGAGAGGGCACTTCTACCCTAGCGGCAGCCCTTGTTGCCGAGGTAGAGTCCGTGTTCGCGGATGTACAGTTCGACTGATGATGGAACGCTATCGCTAATCGATCTGCCCTCTGCAACGCGCAGCCGGATGTCCGTGGCGCTGATGTCGAGCATCGGACCTCGAAGCGTTCTGATCCTGCCGCGCGCCGTGGCGAACGAACGCTCGATCTCGGAGGGCGAGACATCGTGACTGTCCGGCCTGGATACGGAGACGACGGTACACAGGTCGAACAGTCGCTCAGGGTGTCGCCAACGACGCAGCTCACGGAGCGAGTCCATACCCAGGATCAGGTAGAGCTCGGCTTCACTCCCCAGCTCCTTGCGCAGCTCGGCGAGAGTGTCGATCGTGTAGGTGGGGCCGGGGCGGTCGATTTCGATCGCGGACACTTCGAGTCCGGGGCGATTCTGAGCCGCAAGGCGTGTCATCGCCAGCCTGTGGCTGGGCGCGCTCACCTGCTGATCTGACTTGAGCCACGGTCGGCCCGCGGGAACCAGGATGACCTTGTCCAGGGCGAGCCGGTCGATGGACTCCTGGGCGATCGCCAGATGTCCGAGGTGTATCGGATCGAATGTCCCGCCGAGGATGCCGATTCTACGCATAGATTTACCCGCGTCCACGTGCCAATAGTATCATCAGACACGGTTAGCTCGCCTTTTTGGAATCAATCACGTCCGGTAAGGCAGTTGGAGCCACTAACCGCCCAGAGTGGCCTATAATTGACTTTATGCAGATATCAACCACGTCAGACAACGAAGCACTGGCGCCAGTCCCGCCATCCGGCGAAATCTACTATCACTACACCTCGCGAGAGTTGGCCCAAGAGATATCCATATCAGGGATCATCCTCCCATCCAGTAATGGCCTCGTATATCTAACTGATGTGCTTTACACAATCGGTTGGCAGGCAACAGACAAGTTAGCCCTACCAAACACGAAAGCCGAGGTCGCGATCCCAGTCAAAGTGGAGGAGGCTGTTATCTGGTCTGGTATCGTACCTATATGGCATGACCCGCAAAGTTTGCTCTTCCGCAGGGGTGGAGGACAGCAGTGGGCTGTTGCCGGTCCTATCGCTATCACCCCATACCCTTGGTCGTGGATAGAGTTGGAGGCCCCATAGATGGCATCTCGTCACTCAAGAATCGAATATGGCGATAACCTCAGGCTGCAACCACAGCTATCCAGAATAGTAGATCGGGCAGTGGTCAAGTTCGTCAATAGGCACAATGGCGAGCCTGACCTGAAGGGATTCGACGATCCCCTGTTCCACCTACCCAAACCGACAGATCCTATTGCAAGGATGCGCGCCTACCGCAGGTGGCATGGCGCCGACTGGTGGATGGTACTTTGTGAGGATGCCTCAAGGATTCCCAGTAGGAGTGTAGTGACCCGGCGGGTGACGATTCTACCGGACTCGTCAGAGCCCGACACCTTGAATTTCACCCCTGAGCTAGTGGTGACGCAGGGAGGGTCCCAGTTGATCTTGCCGGAATACAAGACCCAATACCGGGAGTACAGTCAACAGGTCTCCCTTTTTGACATATATCGCAGCCTGATACTTGGAACCGCCGACAGTGAGCACACGGACGATCCGATAATTGATACATTGTCAAAGGCGTGGGAGTTCCACTTGCAGATTTCGCCCTGAGAACGCAACTGCTCTTGTTTTCCCACCGGAGCTTCCACAAGACTGCCCTGAAATCACTGAACGGAGTACACCATGACCGACATCACTCCCGCTGACCACAACGTAGAGGTGAACGGCCTCAACATTCACTACCTCGATTGGGGAGGGCCGTCTAACCGCAATCTGCTGCTCGTGCACGGGCAGGGCGGCAACGCGCACAACTGGGACCACATCGCCCGCGCGCTGCACGAGGAGTTCAGGGTGATCGCAATCGACCAGCGCGGGCACGGCGACTCGGACCACACTTGGGAGGGATACGGAGTCGATAGGTTCGCGAGCGACCTGGCTGAGTTCGTCGAGAAGACCGGCATAGCTCCTTGCGACTACGTTGGCGCATCGCTGGGCGCTCGCAACGGAATCGCCTACGCGGGCGACCGCTCCGATCACCTCAAGCACTTCGTCTGCCTGGACTACGGTCCAGAGATGAGCGTGGTGTCGGCGCGCAACCAGATCTCCGGCATGAACAGGCGTCTTCTCGGCTGGCGCAGCATCGACGAGTACGTCGAGATCCAGATGCAGGGCAATCCGAGACCCGGCGAAGACCACTACCGACACCAGGCCGAGCACAGCCTGAGACTCAACTACGCGGGCAAGTATGTCGCGAAGTCGGACCCGGACATGTTCTGGATCAACGGCAGCTTCGGTGTGAGAGAGGTGCCATACCTATGGGAGCAGTGGGGGAAGATCTCGTGCCCGATCATGGAGATGAAGGGCAGTGAGAGCGACTTCCTATCAGACGAGATCAGGTCGCGTATGATCGGGATGCAGCCGTCCATGACCTGGATAGACGTCCCGGACTCCGGTCACGGCATCACCGGCGACAACCCCGACTTCCTGCTGAGTGAGCTGCGCTCCTTCTTCGTTGACTGAGAATGTGTCTCCAAAGTCACTTCTTGCCTAGTGGCTTAACAAGGGTATTGTATTCGTATTTTTCACCCTCACCCCAACCCTCTCNNTCCCTGAGGGAGAGGGGGTATGTTGACTGGGATTCGAGCTTGCCACATATGTTTGCCCACCCTTGTCAGATCTGAGGGAGAGGGGGAACGTTGATTGGTACTCATGCTTGCCTGTACACGTTTGCCCATCCTTGTCAGCCCTGAGGAAGATGGGGACTTTTCGTTGTCCAGAATGTCAGGTACGGCGGGGCGATGGACTTGAAGTGCTCCCACGTGCCCGGCTCCAGCTCGGCGTCGCGGTCGCAGTTACCGACCTCGCGGACCTTGAACACGCTGAGGCCGAGCTCGACCATGCCATTCACGAGCGTTTCGAGTGTGTGACGGAACTCTCTCGGTCCGCGAACGCGGCGGTCAGCGCCGCTGGGATCGACGAACGTCCAGTAGGGGTCGGCAATCTCGATCTCGCCATCGCCGTACCTGTCCCAGAGTCGGTAGCCGTCTCCCTTCCAATCCTCGGATTCGACGTTCTGGAAGTACGGGTTAGCGCATGACAGGTGGTAGAGCCCGCCGGGTCTGAGCACCCGGACGACCTGCCTGAAAACGGCCCGCGCGTCCGGGACGAAGTTGATCGAGTGCCCGTGCCAGACGACGTCGAAGCTGTCGTCTTCGAAGACAGACAGGTCTCTCATGTCGCCCTGGATGGTGCGCACATCGAGACCGTAGTGGTTGGCCGCCTGCCGGTCGCGTTCGAGCTGCACCTCGGAGAGATCAAAGACGGTCACGTTCGCGCCCAGGACGCAGAACCCCGCTGACTGCTGACCTCCTCCACCAGCTAGACACAGGACGTCTTTGCCTTCCAGATCGCCGATGATACCATCCGGGTCAACTAGCTCCCTGGCGGAGCGCTCATCGAGGTCCAAGTACGGAATCGTGTACGAGACTCCGGCCTCGGCAAGCTCGTTCCAGCGCCCCATGTTGTAACGCGCTATCTCATCCATCAACCGGTCTCCATCCCAAATCTTCTGTACTAATGCTAATCTTCTTGTCAGGAAGAGCGTTATAGATTCTACACGGCCCGCATACTCGGCGACGTCAGACAGCGGCACATAAACTGGGGCCTCGCGCACAGACCTCGGCAACACAGAGGCGCTCACATGTCGAAACGGACAATAGTCTCCATTCTGATTACGCTGGCAGCTGCCACCAGCTTGGCGGCGGTCGGCTGCGGTTCAGACCCTGACCCGCCACCAGCTTCGACCGAGATCGAATCGCCCGTGGACACCGCGCAGCCGGCGACCCTGGTTACCGTCTCCACACCCACGCCCTCAACGATGGCGGAGTCTCGCGACACACCCACAACGACTCCGAGGACGGGGACAGCCGCAGCACGCGCACCAGTGGCTCCCGACCCCGCTCCCACCATCCCGCCAGCGTCGTCGAAGCCTACTCCGAGCGCGACTGAGGAGCCGCAGAGCGAACCCGATCCTGAGTCGAGCGCAACCGAGTCGTCCAAGCCTGTCGAATCGCCAACTGTCATCGAAGGCAGCTCGGGCAAAGGTCTGTCCGGCGCGGCCAGCGTATCGCTCGCGCCGGCCGTATCCATGCCGACTACCGAGGTCGTCAAGCTGCTCACACCGTCGGTCGTCAACATCACGACCGAGTTCTCGACCGCGAGCCTGTTCAACACTCCATTTCCACCGAACGGCATCGCGACCGGAATCATACTGACCCCTGAGGGACACGTGCTGACCAACTATCACGTCGTGGAGATCGGACAGAGCATAGACGTTACGCTCAACGACGGCAGCAACCACACCGCCGAGGTGGTAGGTCAGGACCCGACCACAGACCTGGCCGTCATCAAGATCGTGGACGTCGAAGGGCTGGAGCCTGCGCGGCTCGGAGACTCGTCCGCTCTGATGGTTGGTGAGGACGTTATCGCCATTGGTCACGCGATGGGGATACCGGGCGCTCCCACGGTGAGCAAGGGTGTGGTCAGCGCTCTGGAGCGCTCTGTGGACACGACTCATAACACCACGATCGTCGATCTGATCCAGACCGACGCCTCGATCAATCCGGGCAACAGCGGCGGGCCGCTGGTCAACAGCCGCGCCGAGGTGATCGGGATCAACACGGCGATCGTGAGCGTGGGGCAGGGCATCGGATTCGCCATCAACATAAACGACGCCAAGGAGGTCGCCAGGCAGATCATCGATCAGGGATTCGTGCGGCGCGGATACCTCGGCGTACTGCCCTCGGCGATGACGCCACAGCTCGCCGCGTACCTTGGGGTCGATCCCGAAATCGAGGGTATCCTGCTGCGTCAGGTGCTTCCGGGCAGCGCGGCGGACGACGCCGGGCTGATGGCCGGGGACATCATCCTGAGCATGGACGGTCAGGCGCTGCGCAACACCGGGGAGCTGTCCAAGTTCCTGATCTCGCACCAGCCGGGAGACGCGATGAACGTGACGCTACTCAGGGAGGGCGACGAGCTGATCGCCAACATAACCCTGGGGAAGAGGCCGGGGGAGTAGGCGCAAAGCGCAGTCCGAGCTCGTGGTAGAATTTCAGGGAGCCGGGAGAAATCCATGACCACCAAACCTGCCACCATAGTCTATCCAGAAACGGACGGAATGCCGTTGCCAGACGGAGCGCACCAGGCGCCTCTATATAGCAAAGTCAACAGAGAACTGGACGTCTACTTCCAGGACGCCCCACACACAATCGTGAACGGCAACACCCTCATTTACTACATTGAGGGAGATCCACGCCGTTCGGTGGCTCCAGACTGCTTCGTGATCTTCGACGTATCTGATGAGGCGCTGGAGTCGATCAAGCGTCACAACACCCACCTTCTGTGGGAGATCGGAAAGGCACCGGACTTCGTCCTGGAGATAGGTTCCAAGAGTACCGCTGCGGACGACCTTGGCCGCAAGCGCGATCTATACGCTGAACTGGGTGTGCGTGAATACTGGCGGTACGACGCAACGGGTGGCGACTTCTATGGCGAGGGCCTGGTTGGTGAGTACCTCGTTGACGGTAAGTACCGTCGTTTGGAAATGTACGTCGGGGCTGACGGCAGGGCGTGGGGGAGAAGCGAAGTCCTGGGGCTGGACGTATGGTGGTCAGAGGACGGGGTACGCTTCTGGGACCGCGAGTCCGAGACTTGGCTGCTGAGTCAGGAGGAAGAGAGGGCCGGACGGCTGGAAGCCGAGGCGCGCGCAAGGGTAGCCGAGGCGCGGACGGCTGAGCTTGAGGCTGAGCTTCGGAGGCTGCGGGGGGAGTAGTAGGGAGAACCCAAGACGACTCTTAAGGATCAAGTG
Source organism: Dehalococcoidia bacterium (assembly GCA_012270625.1). The sequence goes on from JAAXHZ010000006.1 coordinate 6,140, forward strand.
GCCTTCTTCGAGACGGTACGTGACCGTCTCGAAGCCGAGTCGTGGGGTAAGTGGGCAGCTGTG
>JAAXHZ010000007.1 GCA_012270625.1 Dehalococcoidia bacterium
AGAAGTCGACTCTTGATCTGGTATAGGTCCCGAGCTTGTTCGAGACCATCGATCCGCCAAGTCTTCTTCGCCTCGTCGCCATCGTCTCAACCGAGAGCTGATGACGCTCGACAGGTCGAGTAGGGATCAGAACAGTCGCACAAGGGTAGGTCGCTTTGAGGCGCTCATAGCTGGAGCCTATCACCGTCGTCGAGGTCTCGGAGCCCGTGAAGCCTAGAAGGTTCCGAAGCGCTGTAGAGGACCAAGTGAGATCAGTAACAGCTGTCGGATAGGAGACGACCGCAAAACCCTCTTCGTCGATCAACCATCGAATCGAGTCAGGCCCGCTTAGACTCATGATCGAAGTGTCTCGCGCGCTCAAGTTGTTAGCTGCATTAGCGCCATCAATATCAGTCGCGGTCGTTGTACGAATAGCGACGCGAAGATCTTGATACTCTCCGTCAACTGTCACCGTAAAAGCGCTTCCTACATTCGGAGTAAGCTCGAATGACCAAGGACCAGCGACTCTCCCCCTGATCCAGTTATTCGGCATTGTCGCGACATATTTTGAGCCGACTAGAACCGCGCTCACCGTCGTTGATCCGATTCCTAGATAATCGGTCCCGCTGTCGAGATCGACGTCGAAGGGGTCTCCCGCTCTGATCGCGATCAGATCATCCTCGTCGATTCTAACATTCCAATCTCCAGCGGTCGGAGAGCCCGCCGCTGTCGCATAATGCTCGATCGTGTCGGTGATCGTCTGGCTCGCGCTGTAGCCGTTTAGGAAGTCGACCATATCGGCGTAAATCGTCGAGGCCATCGTGATGTTGATGTTAGTGGTCGAGCGCTGATAGAGCGTTTCTCCAGAGAGGTCTCGAAGGTCGACCGCTGTCATCAGAGCGAAGTTAGGCGCGCTGTCACTGCTAGGCATTTAGACCCCCCTTAGACGGACCGCGCCGCGACGCGGAGTGTTGATAGCCTGAACGACGCGGTCAGCGAAGGCCCGCTCCGCCGCCGCCTTCGTGTCATAAATGACCGCTTGACCCATGTTTACATTAATCGTCACGCCGCCGCGCTCTTCGTCTCGGTCGAAGTCTCTATCTCTGATCGATTGAGCAGCGCCAGTAGGAGACGCTCCAGCTCCGCCGCCGCCTCCTCCGCTCGCGGAGAGTGCAGAACCAGCGGAACCAGCGGCGACCGCTGCCGCGCCGAAGAAGGCCGCCGCTTGGAAGTGACCAGCCGCCGCCTTTTGCCCCCCTGGCGTAAAGAGCGCCGCTGTACCCTTAGCGGTCTGCATGATCGCTTCAACTCCAGCTTGCAGCGCGATCGCCTTTAGAGCTTCACCCACAGCGACGGACACGCTCTCTCCGCTTTGGAGTGCAGCGAGTGAGGCAAAGACCAGACCTTGTCCGAAGTTCTCAACCGCTGCGGTCACCTTGTCGAGAGGAGCATTAGCTAACATCTGGAGCGCTTGCGCCTCTTGCCTAGTCAACTCAATCGAGCGTTGGAGAGCGTCGATCCGTTGCATCTCCGCCGCGCGCCGGTCGGTTTCCTGCTTTTGCTCAAGAGCCATGAGCTCGCGCTCTTTGTTGATCAGAGCGGTCTTTAATTGGATCTCATTTTCAGCCGCTCTTTTAGCGCTCTGAAAGCGGAGCTCGATCAGTTGACGCTCGCGCTCAAAGCCGTCGGTCTGCATCATGATTAAGGCGCGGCGACGATTCTGTTCATCTGTGAAAGCTCTATCAGCAGCCGCTTTCTCTGCGGCTGCTTCTTGTGCGCGCGCTGCTTGTCTTTGTGATCTGGCTGCTTTGAAGAGAGCGCGGCGCTTTGCGTTAAAAGCTTCATCAGCTGCAAGTAGTGCTTGGTTGATCGCTTCTCCGGCAGCTCTAGCCTCTGCATATTGCGTATCAGTGAAAGCTGTATCACTAATTTTTTCTGCTGCTTCCGCTGATCTCGATTCTAATATCAGTCTCTTTCTTTCTTCCAATTCTTGACGGAGACGCGCCATTCTTTGAGAGACAGATCTTTTCTCCGCCCCAAAAGCTTCATCTCTGAATCTGGCCGCCGCAAAAACCATTTTCTCATTAGTTGCGATGAGCTCCTGAGCCGCTTTCTGTTGTTCCTCTCGGATTTTCGCGAGCGCTGTTTTACCACGCTCCATAAAGGTCTCAAAGAGATCATTCTTTTGACGGAGTAGCCCTATAGCCTTCTCATCAAGGACGTTTAGTTTATCTTCAGTTTCAGCTAAAAACTTGTTCGCGTGAAAAAGTTTGATCCGAAGAAGTCTAGTTCTTTCTAAGAAGTATTCTTCAGTGCTCGTCTCTTCGCGGATCTTCTGGATCTTTGTTTCTATCGAGGCAACTTCCTTGCGGCGCTTTTCGATCATTCGACCGATTCGGCCCTCTCCCTCTCTTGTCTTCTGATTAAATTCGAGTTGGGCTTTTGCTTGTCGGTTGAGTTCTCTTAGGCGAGTCTTCTCGGCGCCTGTGAGCGCTATTTGTTCCTCTGCGAGCTTCTCTAAATCTGCCGTATAATCTGCAGCGGCTGCCCTCATCGCCTCTAGTCTGGTCTCTAGATCTTCTGAGGTGTCGATGTATTCTTTGACAGCCTTAACAACTCCATAAACCGCTGTCCCTAAGATCAAGATCGGCCCCATCATGGAGACGAATCCCGCGCCCGCTGATCGGCTTGCGGTTGTCAGAGTCCCAAGACCTTCAGTCAAAAGGCCGACTGAAGAAACGACGCCTCCAAGGGCTTGCATCATGATATTGGAGCTCGACGATAAAGCTTGGCCGGTCTGGCTGATTTTCCCCCCCGCCGTTCCGACGTTATCCCCGATCTTCTTAAAAGAGTCTCCAAGCGTGTCGAGCGTCTTTGTTGAAGTAGAAGAAGCGAAGTCGCTCATTGATTCGGTCATCGTATCGAATCTCTGGGAGAGACTTTCACCCGCTTCCTTTGCCCGCTGGCCTAAAAGCTCCGCTTGTTTACGGATCTTGTTGAGAGTGGTCTGAACCTCGCCGCCGCCTTCTAACTCGACTTGTATCTCGACTTTTCCGCCATCAGCCATTACTCGCCTCCTCGTGTGCGCGCTGTCGAGCGCGAGCCTTCATCAGCTCGGTTTGAGTGTGGAGCTCCGTCCATAAATCTATCACCGCACAAGAGGGCTCGCGGTAAAAGTCTCGAAGGCTCCCGAGCCCAGCGCAGTGCGCGCGATAGCTGGAGACCATCGGAGAGAGTCGGTTCATGTCGGCGATAGGACAGCGCCTGACTCTTTGGTCTCCCCATGACGGGTCGGAGTCTGGCGCGATTCGATAGGCCATGACATAGGCGCCGACCTCGTCTCGCTTGAGCCAGGGGAGACCAGCGCGGAAAGCTCCGCCGCAGTTGCCTCGCCGCCTTCTTAGTGTCGGGTCGCCTTTGCATTGTTCACAACTCCACGCGCGGGAACCAGCATAGGCGATCCAGACACTGGCTCCCGCTGCTATTTTCCCGCGGGAGGTAAAAGCGAGAGCGCTTGAATATGCGCGACGAGCTCCCCCATCAAAACTTGACGATGATGATCCGGACGGATCGAGTCGACGAGCTCCAGCGGGTCACCGTCATGACCTTCGATGGAGACGAGACCAGCGCGGAGCATCTCCCGATAAACGCGCGACAGATAACGATTGTATTCGCCAAGCGCTCGCCGCTCATCTTCTGGGAGATCATGTTGCCAGCGCGCGCGCTCCTTCGGGTCGTCTGGTTGCTCCGACCAGAGGATTCTCCCGAGCTCCGATCGAGAATAGGCGCCCGCCTCAACTTCCGCGTCTTCTCTAGCTTGAGGAGATAGCGCTCGAAGGGTGAAGCGTGTCGCGCCTTCCGTCGAATCGAAGAGGCTCTCGTCGCGCGTCGATAAATAAGAGACCTTAGCCTCTTCAGTCCCGACGACCGAAGGATCGACGGTGGAGACGACTTCGACAGTTTGATCGGTGCTCGTGGAGAATATGAAGGCCATCTTAGAGACCAAGCCCGATCCGGAGGGGAGTCCCTCCCGCGTCGCCGGTTCCCGCATCACCACCGAAGCGAGAAGCCGCATAGTTTAGGTTTTGCTGAACGATCTCGCCGTCGATCACTCGGATCTGTGGATCGACTGTCAGGTAAGCGCCTGGCACGTTCAGCGCCATCCCCTGACCATCGCCGACTGGACCAGTCCCAACGAGAAGGTCGCGACATACTCCGTTGATAAAATCATTGTTGATCGTCGTATTCGGAGAGTCGACGGTAAGCGAGACCTCTACGGTCTGATCACTTACTTCCACGTCGCTCATCCCGATCAGAGAAGAGCTCTGACCGATCGGAGTGAGAGTGTTAGTGATCGTCGCGCTGAACTCGGAGACGGAGAGAGCGATGCGCCCGTGTTCGTCTCCGTTATCGGTCCCGATATCCGTTCGCGAGGTCGAGGCCGCGTCGGAGAGGAGGACATAGCAGCTCCGAAAATGCGGAGTCGCTCCATCGGTCGTCTGTGGTTCAACCGGTCCAGTCGCGTTCCCGTGATCGTCCTCAATATGAGCAGCTTGGAAGACGAAGTCACCCATCAAGCGCCCGCCGTCGATCGAGATTGAGAGGCTCTCAAGCTTGCATCCGAAAGCATAGGAGAGGACGCCGACGCCATCGACGCGGAAGGCGAGGCTGTTCGCGACGGAGCCGCTATTGTCACCCTTGGCCGTGTACCAAGTTTGAAGAAGACGGACGGTGTCGGATGTGGTGAGATCGCGGGAGAGCGCTGGAGAATAGCCGATGTTCCCCGTCCCGCTTCCGTTCTTGGAGGTGACATGAGCGTATTCTGCGCGCCCGTTGATCTCGATCCCGAAGAGGCCGCCGAGCTTGTAGTTCGCGAGAGTGGTCGGGGTGTATTCATTCGTTCCCACCGCAGCGCTCACCGCGTCGCTCTCCGCGCCTGGGATCGTGGTTGAGAATCCAGCGGAGAGGAGACGACCGAGAGCGGTTCCCGCGTAGTTCGAGCCAGTGCCGAGCGTCGTGAAGTCGCATCTCACGGTGACGGTTCCGGTGCGGCGCTGTTGCTTGGTTCCGGCGATGTATGTCGTATCAAGCTCCGGAGGGAGACCGTGAGGACCGTCGCGCGCCTCTGTCCGCTCCGAGACCGGTGGCTCACCAGGGACGACGATGGGATCTCGCTCGCAAGGGATCGAGATAAACGAAAGACCGGAAGCGCTTGGAGCTCCAGTCGACGAGTCGAGCGACCCGAAAGAGCTCTCGACTGCGACCGAGAGTGAACGATGTGTAACTGCCATCAGAAGGCCTCCGAGAAGAGAAGGTCGAACGGAACAACGAGGAGGAGCGCCGCTGGGTTTCCTGCCTCATCAAGGAGTGGAGTGGTCGTAGCCTCTCCGGTGATCAGTGAGGTGATCCCAGTCGTCCCTAGACTATACGCGGGATCGCGCAAGGAGTTGATCAGCTGTGAGCTATCCTCTCCGACAATGCGCTCCAGAAGGCCGACGTCTCGCGGGATATCATAGCGGACGCGGAGCTCTGCGGTGAGTCGCTTCCTTCCAGTGATTCCCGCTTGCCCATCGTCATGGGGGAAAGTGGTCGTGCGGAGCTCGAAGAGACGGAGCGTATTTGGTCTGCGATCTGTGAGCAGCTCCATGCCCGAAGCAGGGTCAACACAGACAAAGCCCTGGCTCTCGTCGGTCTTCGGGATGAGCGCCTCGAGGCGATTGATGAGGAAAGAGAAAGCGCTCGCGACTCCTTGGCTCATCTTCGGCCTCCGATTGCTCTATTGATCGAGCTGATAAAGCTCTTTTGCTCTGCGTAACCATAGCCCACAGGAGAGAGCTTCTTGCGCATCCTCGCGGCGATCGCGTTGGTGAGCTTTCTCTGGTCTGAGTTAGAGAGCCCAATGAACGGACGATCTCGGTGAACATCATAACCATAAGACTGCACCTTAGAGGAGAGCCCTATCGTGTAGCTCGTCTTCGTCGCGTTGGTCGTGATCAGGTTATTCATGAGCGCGCCGCTTAAGGTTAGGTCGACCTCGGCAGTCTGGTTCTTTCCGCCTGGCGTATAGCGTCGGCTCTTTCGCTTATATTCTCGATAGCCGCCTTTATAGTAGACCCCCTTCGGAGTCTCCTCGCCGCCTTTTGGCGGAAGGTTCGCTTGATACGAGATATAGATCGGTCGCTCTGAATACTCCTTAAAAGGTCGGTCGCTCGTGTCCTTACCAGCATAGACGCGAGAGCGGACCAGAGCGATCGTGTCGAGCGCTGTGATCTGACTATCTCTCACCGTCCAGAGCTCTGGAATGGTGATCGAGACTTTAACCTTGGAGGCCATTAGTGCTGCATCCCTCGCCAGCGAGGATACTCGATCGCGATGTCCTTCTCTCGCTGTGTAGGCTGGACCGATGGGAGGGAGAAGGTTCCGCGCGCGTCGGAGACTTTGCCTCCCGCTCTGCGAAGGTTGATCTCGTCGGAGTCGATCACCCCGTCGTCGTCGGTGTCGAGGGTGAGCTGCCTCATCGCCCTGGTGAAGAGCTCCATCCCTCGATTGCTCATCCGCTCCGCGATATCTAGTTGAGCGGTCATCTCATAGACGCGCGACGCGGAGAGATAGCGGTGAGCCTCGAGGAAAATGTGAGGATTGAAAATGTCGTCCTCGGTCTGGCTCTCAAGGAGCTCGTCTCTGATATAAAGGGTGAGCTCGTCGAGCGCCGCCGCGATCTGTTCAGAGAGATCTTGCTGGCGACGCGGGATCATGTCGCCAAGTTGGGGCATCTTCGCGACGAGGTCGGAGTGGGTGAGGCCGGTATCGAATGGTCGACGGACGACCTCGATCACGTTTCGCGCGAGAAGTGGTCGATCGTTGGGGCTCTCGTCGCTGGTATAAGCGACAGTCCAGTCGATCAGGCCGCGCGTCGCTGTATCCGCTGCGGGGATTGTGTACTCATATCCAGCCCAGACGAGAGAGGCGCTCTCGGTGAGTGCTAGACCTCGCGGGAGAAGGTCGGCAAGAATTGCGGTCGTCCCGTCGATCCGATCAACCGTGACGAGAAAGAGCCCGTCCTCATCGGTGACGAGGAAGGCGCGACCAGACCTGGCGCCGATTCGCCCTGAAGCGTCAGCGCTGGCGGAGAGGGTGAGAGTCCGCCGATCTCCTCCGAGGGCTGTCACCGTCGCCGAAGAGTGCACCGCTGTCATATCCGAAGCGGCGCGCGTCGTTCCGTCGGGGAGCGTATAGGCGAGAGTCGGCGTCGCGGCGAGTGGATAAGGCGACTCCCACGAGAAGATATAATCCTTGTTTTGAGCTGCTTTAATCATCGGCTCTCCCTCGCCTTCCGGTTCGCTTGTCTGACTTCCGCGTCGGTTCCGCGTTCTAGGTTAGCCGATTCGATCAGCTCTTCGGAGACTGGCGACCATGAGTGTCGGCAGTTATATCCGCCCCCTCGCGTCAACACTGGCTCAAGCTGATAGTTCCGCATCTCTCCGACCTGTGTCTGCGTGTAGACCTTGCCGACGATCACTCGACAAAATGAGCGAGTGATCCCGTCTAGCGGACCGGTATAGAGATAATGGGTCAGTCCAGCTTCTTCGGCGGAGATAGCGGTGAGCTCGCGACCGTAACTGGTGATCCTTGTTCTCGCCTCTGTGATCTGACGACCCTCTGCGGATCGGAGAGCAGCATCGAGCCCGCTGATAATATCAGAGGGTTCCATAGTAAAAGCGGCGCTTGAGAGTGCATCTCTGACCGATCGCTGAACATCGGGCAAAATGACGTCATCGTATATCCCCGAGATTGTCTGGTCTGCTAGGGCTTGTCCGACGCCTCCGATTTCGGAGACCGAGAAGCCGTCTCTAGACGCCAAGAGGAGTTCCTCGACATTCGCGAGGGTCTCTCTCTCCGCGTCAGTTATCTGCATAATCGATGAGGCTAGGCCATTGTCTAGGATCCAAGCGTTCATCTCATCGCGGCGCATCCGGCGGAGCTCGTCGAGTCCTCCGCGCTGCGCAGCTGCCTTCACTGCATTCACGATTTCACTCTTGCTTCTTCGGAGCGCTCGACGGAGATCCCTATCGAGCTTCGTCTCAAGCTGAAGTTGAGCCTTCGACGCGCGGAGCACTTGGAGCAATCGAGCGTCCGTCGCCGCCTTAATCTGGCGGGTCAAGTCGTCGATCGCCTTCGCGTCCGCGTCCTCTGCAAGGTGGATGTGTGAAGAGCAGTGAAGACAGCGCATCAATACCTCTTAGGTGAGGCAATCGTCGATAAGGAGGCCGCGTGTCGCGTCGACCTTCTTAAAGAGCTGGACGTGCTCGCCCCAAACATGACGACGGACGAGATCAAGCGAGTCGTACTGACCAGCCTGGAGCCCCTTGTACATCATGTTGAGCGCCGCGACTGGCATCGCCTTGACACCGCCGCTTTTCTGCGAGACTGCGTCAGAACCGCGCATGATATAGAGGCCGATCGTCTCTCCGTTCCAGATATTCGCCTCGCTTGAGGTCGCGCCTGGGATCGCGGTCTCGCGTCGAGCGCTACCGACGAAGACATTCGGAATGTTGAGGACCGAGCGAAGAACCTCGATCACTGCCTCATTGGCGAGGATTCGATTTCCGCTTGCGATCCCGACGCCCGCAGTTGCATCCCCAACGCTCACAAAGGAGCGAATCTCTGGATTACGAGCGAGAGCGCGGAAGACGTCGTAGCCAAGAATCATCGTATCGGCGACGATCCCATGGTTCGCCGCGCGAAGAACGTCGAGCTGCTCGTGAAGGAAGCTCAAAGGCTCCGCTCCAGCGGCGTCGAACTTGGTCGTCGGCTGGATGTTATTCTCGCTGAACTCGGTGGGCGAGAAGAGGAGATCTGCGCAGCGCTTCTCCATCGCGAGGCGAAGAGCCCGACGAACCTTGCGAGCGCTCCGCTCTTCTTCCGAGCCTGGATACTGCGAATCCTCGATATCCTCCATCGCGATGCTGTCCTCAAAGCTGTGGATCTCCGCTTTGAAGGTAAGGCTTGAGCGATTGAAGGAGGAGAGACTCTGTCGGCTTGCGCCTGGCGCGCGGCGCGAGTCAGCCTCTGGAGCACCCATGAAAGAGCGGGTCTCCTCGACGAGAAGAGTCCCGCTGCGCTCTGGGACGTCGACCTGTTCCATGACGCGGTCAGCGATGAGCTGACTGTCGCTTGGGATCGCCTCGGCGACGATATTTGTAAGGATCTGATCGACTGGATGGAGATTGCTATAACTTGGACGGGCCATGATTTACGACTCCTTAGGAGGCTTGGCTAGCGCCGGTGAAAATGACCTCAATCTCGTCGCCGTCGGCGTATGAGGTAACATTCTGATTAAACATCACGCGAGCGACGCTGCGCTGAATTGGAGCTCCGCCACCGGTAGCCCAAGGGATAAGACGAGCGGTTCCCGTCTCGACCATGAGGAGACGGTGAGTCCCTGCGGTGAGAGTGGCGCCTGCAATCGCCTTGGTGGCACCGTCGACGACGACCTCGACAGCGTCGCCAGCGTCAACACTGCGCTGTGCAATCCCGTCGACGTACTCACCGGTCGTGGTGTCAGCGAGTGCGACTTTTCCATTACTGTCGATGACGACTGCTTGGAGAGCGGTGATCGCCTCGGCGGCGATAAAGGTTCGGATGTCAGAGTTTGAAAGACGGCTCATGCTTAGCCCTCCATAGCAGCGAGGAAGAACTCGCGGTCAGTTGTTCGGATCGTGTTAAGAGCCTCGGAGAAGCTGATAGACTTCTCCGCTGCAAGCTGCTTCGCGCGGTCAGCGAGGGTCTCGCGGTTGATCTGCTCACCGCTGGCACCGTGACCGACCTCGCGGAGAGAGACGACCGAGCCCGCCTTGCGCTCGGCGAACATCGCCCAAAATGCGTCGTCGCCGCTCTGCGCCTGGTTCCATGCTTTCTCGGCGAGTGCGACCTCGGCGGGAGAGATCCGACCAGAGCGGACGAGCTCGTCGACGGCGCCCTTGCGCTTGACGCTCTGGTTCTCCTCACGGAGAGCGGAGAGCTGCTCACGGAGAGTCGAGACCTCTGCGAGAAGAAGAGCAGAACCTTCGCTCATGGAGTAATTGCGCTTCTCCATCATCTTCTCTTTATCCTCGTCCTCCGCCATCTTCTTCTTCTCGTCCTCGGCGAGGTCAGGCTTGTCCTCGTCCTCGGCCATCTTCTTCTCATCTTCGGCGAGGTCTTTCTTGTCCTCGTCTTCGGTGAGTCGCTTCTCCATCTCGGCGACCATCGCCATCTTCTGAAGCAAGAGATCGACAAGATCCTCATGCTCCAATTTCAGTAGGTTCTCACGGGTCTCCATGAGGTTTGCCTCCTCTGTGAGTAAAACACGGTCAACCGCGCTCGCTGTTTGCTGCGGTCGGGGGGTAAGGGTGACAGCGAGAAGTTGGGCGCCTCCTGTGGGAGCTCCGCTTTCTCTCGCGTAGACTTCGCCGATCACAAACTCCGGAGACGACCAGAGTGAGCCTTGAGCTTCAGCGACTGTTTTGAGTCCGCGCTCGTTGTAAGCGGGGATGGCGATCAGACACTCTCCATCTTCGGAGAGGCGAAGGTCGACGATCTCGCCGAGCGCTCCTCCGGTCTCTGGGGTGTTTGATCCGTATGAGGGAGAGCTCTGGTGATTCCAGTCGATGATCACTGGATCGCTCTCTTTGCGCGCCTGGTAGACGCGGACGATCTCCGCGAGCATTGACGGCGTGACTTCGGCGATAGTCTCACCGCTCATCCGAGAAGCGACGGTGCCAGCGCGGAGCGTGACGAATGGTCGCCCCAACTGCTGACCATCTTCGACGACAACGGTGAGACCGTCGAGGTCGATCTCCTCCGCTTCGGAGAAGGTAAAGGCTCTCTCTGTCATCTTCTGCTCATCCGCTGCGTTCATCTGGTTGACTACCTTTCTCGCCCAAGCAAAGCCCGCGTCGCCCCCCCAACCGTTCCACGCCTGCCAGCCTTTGCCCTGCTCATCCCAAGTCTCCCCTTGCTTGTCGACTTCGTGACGAGT
>JAAXHZ010000008.1 GCA_012270625.1 Dehalococcoidia bacterium
GAGTACATGGAGAAGCACACCGTATCCAGGCTGGTCGGCGCGCCGCCCGGGTACGTAGGTTTCGACCAGGGAGGACAGCTCACAGAGGCCGTTCGGAGGCGCCCGTTCCGCGTCATCCTGTTCGACGAGATCGAGAAAGCCCACCCGGACGTCTTCAACATCCTGCTCCAGATCCTGGAAGACGGCAGACTTACCGACGGACAGGGTCGGACCGTGGACTTCCGAAACACGCTGGTCATCATGACCAGCAATCTGGGAACAGGCTCCGAGGTGCGGGAGGCGGTCGGATTCTTGCGTGATCCGGACAGGGAAGACGACTCTGCCAGGCGCAGAGCCACAATCGACGAGGCATTGAAGCGCGTGTTCAGGCCGGAGTTCCTTAACCGCATCGACGAGACGATCGTGTTCGATCCGCTGACTGAAGAGCAGACCAGGCAGATCGTCGATATCATCGTCGCCGAGGTGTCGGCGCGGCTGGCCGAGCACGGCGTGACCATCGACCTGACCGACATGGCTCGCGGCTGGCTCGCCAGCGAGGGATTCGACCGGATCTACGGCGCGCGTCCGCTGAGGCGCGTAGTGCAGAGGTCCATCGAGAATCCACTCTCCAGACTCATTCTGGGAGGCGAGTTCGTGTCCGGGGATCACATCCTCGCGGACGTCGGAGATGAAAGATCGCTGTCTTTCAGCAAGGTGGATATGGCTGAGAAAGTACTGGCGGGGGTGGGATAGACGATGGCGCAGATCTGTAGCTACAGGCTTGGGGAGCAAACCTCAGGGGAAGTGAACTCCGAAAATTCACTTGACAAATTCAGCCCGAGGGTTATCATATATCCATAATACTCCCTGGTGTCCGTCGTCATCGGCGCACGTCAGGTTTTCATTCTCACAAATGGGGTGTCCAGAAGTTGCTGGCATCCCATTTGTTGTTTCTGGGAGGTGAATGTGCCAGGTCGCGTTGCGATATTTATCGACGGTGCCTATCTGGAATACATACTCAGGGAAGAGTTCAGCAACTCTCGCATCAACTTCCAAGCTTTGTCGGAAGAGCTTGCCGGTGGTTCCGACATTCTCAGGAGCTACTATTACCACTGCCCAGCTTACCAGAGCGACCCACCAACAGAGGATGAGCGTCGCCGATATTCTAACCAGCGTCGATTCTTCGAAGCGTTGGAACAGCTTCCCAGATATTCGGTCAGGCTGGGAAGGCTGGCTCGCCGCGGCCCGGACGAATACGGAAAGTACAGATTCGAGCAGAAGAGGGTAGATATCCTGCTCGGAGTAGACATGGTCCTGCTCGCAGCCAAGCAAAGTATTCAGGAAGCCGTACTGGTTGCAGGAGACAGCGACTTCATACCTGCGGTCTCGGTAGCCAAGTCTGAGGGCGTTTTGGTACGTCTATTCCATGGCCAGAACCCGCACTCAGATCTATGGCGAGAGGCGGACGAGAGAATCCCGATTACCCAAGAACTGATCGACTCGGTTCTACTCACTCAGTAGTCGGTTGCGTTCTAGATCTTCAGATTCGAACAGGAACGGATCATCTGGATCCCACCAATATCGCGAAGATCGGCTCACGGTAAACGAAGGCACTCCATTTCACATGCGTAATCTACCCGCTACTGAGGGTCTGTGCTGAAGCTACCCGGCGAACTTAGAGACGCTGTCGTCAGGGGCGTGCGCATCCGGTACGTAGAAGCCGGACAGGGCGCGCCCTTGGTGCTGATCCACGGCCTGACCTCGTCGAAGGTGGCGTGGCGCGAGAACATCGCGCCGCTTGCGGAGCGTCATCGCGTGTACGCGGTCGATCTGCCCGGTCACGGCGACTCCGACAAGTCTGGCGTCAGCTACGACTCCGCGTTCATAGTGGGGCTGATACGGGAGTTCATACTGGGCCTCGGTCACAAGCGGGTGGCGCTGGCCGGCATCTCTCTCGGGGGAGGAGTCAGCCTGCTCACCGCGCTCGAGCGCCCGGAGATGGTCTCGAAGCTGGCTCTGGTCGGCAGCGGGGCGCTCGGACGCGAGATCGCAACGGTCATCCGACTTGCCGCTCTGCCCATAGTCGGCGAGATCATGCTTGGCGGGCCGTTCGACAACGTCGGCGCCATGGCCCGCAAGTGCTTTTACGACAAGCGGCTGGCCACCAGCGAGCTGATAGAAGAGCTTCGGCGCACCAACAGTCTGCCGGGAGCGCGCGAGGCCGCATTGACAATCATCCGCAGGTACATCAGCGTGTGGGGCGTGCGTCGGCAATACGTGGTGACGAGTCGGTTGAAGAGCCTCGCTGTGCCCACCATGCTGTTCTGGGGCAGGGAAGACGAGATCATTCCAGTCGAACACGGGCATCGAGCCGCCCGGATGATTCCCGATGCAGGTCTGCACGTGTTCGCGAAGTGCGGCCACTGGCCGCAGATGGAGCGAGCCGAGGAGTTCAACCAGCTGATGCTGGAGTTCCTCTCACGCTGACAGGTCGTCCATAATCATCTGGGCGACCTGCCTGCCCATCCGCACGCTGTAGTTGGTGCCCCTGTCTTCAGGGTAGATCTGCGTGGTGTTTGCCAGATATACGCCCTCGAACGGCGTGCGGTGGCTCGGTATGTGCTGGGAGTAGTTGACTCCGATCACGGGCTGTGCCCCATCTACCCTGTGATGGTAGCTGCGTTCGATCCAGTCCAGCTCGAAATCGGGGTTCACCTTTCTCAGATGAGGAAGATACTCGTCCAGCAGCTGCTGGTGCTCCATCCTGTACAGCGGATGGTCGGTGGTCAGGTAGTTGGATAGATAGACGATGTGCTTGCCGCCGTAGTGCTCAGGACCGATCAGGTTGGTGTGCTCGATGACCCCTACGAACGGTATGGACCTGTCGGCCACGTTAAGCCAATAGACGTTCGACAGCGGCCTGTCCATCACCAGGACTATCAGCACGGCGGACATGTAGCGAGCGCGGTCTAGCCTTGCCTGGTAGTCCTCCGGCATTGGAGGGACGAGCCTGGTGAAGACCGGCGACGGCGTGGTCGCGAGGACGGCGTCGAATTCTTCTTTCCTTGAGTCATTGTCCCCCATCTGCACCTCAACGCCGCTGACTTTGCCATTGTCAACGAGGATGCGGTTCACGGATGTCGCGATGTGTACCTCACCGCCGAGGTCGCGGATGCTGTCGGCGAGGGTGTCGAATACCATGCCGAAGCTGCCCATGGGGTATCCGAGCTTCTCACGCACCATGCTCTTTCCCCTGGAGGCGACTCTCGTGTTGATCTTTCCCCACACCCACGCCATCGTCACCTGCCGGTAGTAGTTGTCGCCGAACTTGCCGCGGAGCATGGGTTCCCAGAAGGCGTCATACACACTCTGTCCGCCGTGTCGTCTGAGCCATTCGTCGGCGGTGACCCTTTCATACTTGCGCCAGTCCTTCTGTCGTTGGAGGTACAGCGTGGTCAGACCAAGACGCACGCGATCGGCAAGGCTCAGCGGCTTGAACCTGAGCAGGTCCATGGGAGTCACGAAATCGTAGATTCGGCCGTCGTGCAGGGTGCCGACCGTGGAGTCTATCCAGCGGATCGTGTGTCCCAGGCCGATCTCACCGAGGAGGTCTATGATGTCCGTATCGGACGTGAACCAGTGATGGTAGCCGCGTTCCAGTCGCTCGCCGCCCACGTCGAACGTCGATGCGTGACCGCCGATGAACGGAGCGCGCTCGTACACCACCGCCTGGTGGCCTGCTTTCAACAGGTCATATGCTGCCGGAAGCCCCGCGGCTCCGGCGCCGATTACGGCTACGCGCATAGTGTCACCGTCATCTTCCCTGGCCTTCCCGTTCCACCGGTAGATCATCCTGCCTTTGGCCCTCGCGCGACAGGAGTCGCAGAGACACGTGCGCCGTCCACAGGAACACCTGACCGAGCACTATCATCGGCAGCAGTATCACGGCGTGGACGACCACGGCGAATCCTGCCGCCGCCGGCCTCTCCACTGTGGACAGCGGACTCAGCACCAGAGTCTCTCGCGCGATGATCTCGAACAGTCCGAGTCCGCCCGGCGCGGCGGGCACCGAGCTCCCGATGTTTGTAATCGAAGTCACCAGGACCATCGTGGCGGCCATTTCGCCGGGGCCGGCATGGGCGTCGTAGATGCCGAACGGGAAGCCCATTATCCAGAACACCGCTGCCTCAGTCAGCCAGATCGGAATGGACAGAACGAACAGCACGACCAGCTTGCGTGGATCGCGCAACGGCTCCAGACCTTGAAGCAGCATACCGGTCAGCGAGTCTGCCACCAGCCTCAGACGCTCCGGCAGAGGGCGCGCCACGAACAGTGCAATCGCGCGTGCCCGTTCCGGGTACAGCGCCACCAGCACCAGCGCGCCAAAGGCTGTCACGAACGGTAGGCTAAATCCCAGCACAATCACCGCCTCAGGCACTCCAAAACGCTCGCTGAACGACTCTACGAGTCCTGTAACCGGCACGAATAGGGCGACGACCGCAACGAAGAACAGGAGGGTCAGGGCGTCGAAGACGCGCTCGACCAGCACCGTTACGAGCGCGGCGGCCTTGTTGATGCCCTCACGCTCGCCCACGTAGTAGCTGCGCACCAGCTCGCCGAGACGCATCGGAAGAAGATTGTTTGCCATGTACCCAATCGTGACCACGGGAAACAGCCTCACCGTCCTGACGGGTTTGAGGTGCCGCAGCATCACAGTCCAGCGCAGCGAGCGGAAGTACACCGATATCAAGTACATGCCGACCGCCGGGATCGTGAACCAGTAGTTGGCTCCGCTCAACGCCTCCAGCATACGCCGGGGATCGGCGGTGAATACGAACAGCGCCAACAGGACGATGCTGATGCCTATGCCGATACGGTACTTCATCCGGGTGTCAGTTTACAGCCGTCGGCGGGGGGATGTCAGGCGTCGGGGCTGACATAGACTTACGGCTCAGCCCTGTAGTCTAGAGGCACGTCCGCCTTGAAGTACAGGTAGGAGTCTTCACTGCCCAGGCGGTCGCGTACTCCCTCGCGGTTCAGCCAGTAGTCCATCGCCCTGCGCCAGGCCGACCTGTCGAAGATGGCTCCAACGAACCTGGAAGGCGTGACCTCGCGGTAGATGTACTCCGGGAACCACCAGCGATGCCTGATACGCTCGGCCTCGCCGTACAGATCTGCCAGCCCCTCGTCCGCCGACTGGCGGTTGTTGGTGTGGACCACGACCACAGGCGCGCTGGGGGGATCATCGAACGAGTCCGATCTGAAGGTCGGAAATTGCACGCTGGGCGTGTCCCGAAAATACCAGGCCCAGGGCCATGAGAACCCTGAAGTGCCGTCGATAGCGACTTGGACAGGACCGTCCAGGTTTGTCTGTTCGATCGATTCCAGCAGACGGGTCACGTCAGGAGACGTCTGCGTGTAAACGATCATCTCGACAGGAACGTCTCCGTTGCGGTATGAGGCCATCATCCCGGCTCTCACAGAGAGCGCGAGCAGCATTCCCGCGACGATCAGCAGGGCGATGCCGGCGAGGTTCTCGGTTCCCAGCGAGCGGGACATGTACACCGCCATCGCGACCATGCCAACGGACATGACGGCGAGCGCTGTCTGGATCGTCACGTCCATTAGGACGTTGGACGTGGGATCGTAGAAGGCCAGGTTCCACAGCAGAACGATAAATAGCGGGACGCCGGGAACAAGCAGGTAGCCGCTGTGCTCGATCGTCCTGCGCCAGTCGATGCGCCGCGCGACGTGCGACAGGAACATGCCCGTGAGAACTATGAAGGGCAGCGTGATGTTGACCAGCAGCCACGGCATCTTCTCGCTGGCGATCGTGTACAGCAGGAACGTGGTCACAGGCCAATAGACCAGGAACGCGCTGAACCGGTCGCGACTGCGCAGGAAGTACACGATACCGATGATGCCGATGAAGAAGGGCAGGAACTCATACACCGATGTCGTGACGAAGTAGTAGTACCAGGGCTGCGCGCCGCGACCCTCGCCCTGCTGGACAATCCAGTATCCGAGAGCCTGCCATATGCCGCTCTTTATTCCGCCGTAGAAGTTGGTCAGGAACGTCGTGTACAGCAGCGTCCAGATGGAGTAGAAGATCAGCGCGCATCTCCACCAGACCGACCAGTTCCACAGGAATCCGAGATAGACTGAGAGGCCGATCATCCCTATCACGACCAATAAGGCGATAACGCTGCCGCCGGCTTCGGGATCACCGATCCTCGCGCTGCCCTCGGGCGCGGCAAGCACGAGATCGGTCCAGCTCAGCAGCGCCGTCTCCTGGAGGAGCGCGCTGAATGCGGACCACTGCGGCAGGGTGACGGCTGTCAGGAACACCACAAAGACCGCAGGACGGGACAGATTCACCAAGTCTATCCGGTGTTCTCTGTCCGAATACCAGAGGGTCCGCGCGACACGCCCGATGGCTACAGGCGGAGAGACGCCCTGTATCTCCACCGGACGCAAGACCCCGCCGATATAGGGCCGCGCCGCCAGCAGCAGACACCATAGTCCAAGAGTGCCGACCACGAGGTATGCTGACTCTTTAGTGGCGAACGCCAGGGCAAGCAGTCCGGCGGCGATGTACAGGTAGCGCTCCCGACCTTCGTCCAGGTATCTCCACATACAGATCACGAGGCCGAACGTCCACACGGCCATCAGTATGTCGTTGCGAGCGAACCGGCTGAAGTAGAGTATCGCGGGCGAGGCGAACAGGAGCGCGGAGACTGTAAGCGCTCCGACGCGCCCCAGCCTGCTCCTGAACAGAAGGGGCATCACGATCAGGACGGTCCCCATAATCGCGTACAGAAGCCGTGCGGTCGTGTCGCTGTCGCCGAACAGCAGGAATAGGGCCGCGTTCGCCTCGAACTGGAACGGCCCGTGCATCATCGGATTGTGGACGTACTCAGACCCGTTGAACAGGTTCCAGGAGTAGAGCGCGTGGAGACTCTCGTCGTGGTGCATGGCGCGGGCGCCGAGCTCCCACAGTCGCATTCCCAGCCCGATCAGTACCAGCGCGCCGTATCCAACGGCTTCCCACCATCGCAGGTCGACCAGCTTAAAGCTGGACATGTAAAAGGGCCGATCGAAACCCCTAACGTCAGGGGCGGGCGACTCTTCAGATGTTGTGGTTGCGATGTCTGTCATTCGAGTTTTCTGCAGCTACTCGCGCAGCTTGTAAATGGTCACGTCGTCCTGCTGGAACACGATGTCCATAAAGTCAGGAAACTTGTCCAGGCCGGGGCCAGCGTGGGCCAAACGCTCGCGCGGCCCGACGTACACATAATCTACGTCGTACTTCAGCAGCAGGATTCTCGCCTCGGCAGGGTCTAGTGTCGAGTAGATGGCTGCAACGTCGCTCTGTCGGTCGCCAATGGCTTCCGCCGAACCTCTCCACTGGATCTCGTGTCCGGGCCAGTTGAAAACGGTCGGAACTCCTGTGCTCCGAGAGATCAGCCCTGCGTCGTACCACTCATCGACCGACTCCACGATGGCGGCATCTTCCGGGAGCTCGTTCTTGATGAACTCTATGGCGGCATACTCGGCTGGGCGACTTCTGTGAACGTACGAGAGACCGTCCAGCGTGGGACTGGAGGCAAAGCCTCCCTCCTCGACCTTGGTCGCCGCGGCAGCGGCCGGGTAGTACAGTCCACACACTACGAGAATGATCGCGGCTGCCGCCCAGACCGTGGACATCTTCCTGTGACGACCGGCCAGCCGGCGTCGCGTGGACAGCCAGTAGTATATTGAGTAGCCGGAGACAGCGGCAAGCAGTACCCATGCCTGGTAGTACAGCTTGAACACCGTGTTCATGCGCTGTCTGGGATCGGCAAAGAAGTCGTCCACGTACATCAGCTCGGGGCCCATGATCAGCAGCATCCCAAGCGCGCCAAGAGCCAGCGCGAAGCCCCTGCCCGTAGGTCCCCGAAGCTTCGTCTCATGGATCGCCGACCATACGGCCATGCCTACCAGCAGCGCCAGCGGGAGAACGTGGACGAACCGACCCAGCGGCCCCTCGTCGGGAGTGGATGACTGGAGCCTGACCACCATCCACGCGATGAACGGCAGGAATGCGACCGCCACCGAGAACACGGTCATCCGCCGCCAGTCTGGACCAACGATAGTCTGCCAGAAGCACGCGACTATGAAGGGCGCGACAAACACCAACAGGGTGCCCCAGACCAGGAAGATATGTAGATAGCGAGACGGAGTCGCCACCGCCCCGATTCCCTGCACAGAGCTTGTAAACCCCAGGTAGTAAGGCAGATACAACGCGAAGGCGAGCGCGACCACAATTATGGGAGTGAGAAGCGTGGATAGGAGTGAGCGTGGATAGGAGTGAGGGATACTGCCTCTCATTTCTCTCTCCTCTTCACTCACTCCTAGGGGAGCAGCGAGGGGCGGCCGCGGATACGCTTTCAGCGCGGCGATTCCGACAAGCAGCGCGGCATAGGTTGGCAGGTCCCACATGTTCGTGAATGCCAGCCCGCCTAGCGAGATCGCCATCGCCACCAGCGCGCCGTATCCCCACAGGCTCATCCGGCGAATGTCGATTACGTCTGACCTGAACAAGTTGAGCGCAAATCCCGCGGCCAGCAGCGCGAACGGGATAGCGGAGACGTGCGGATGGAGGTCTCCAAGCATGAAGCTGAAGAACGGGAACTCCTGGATGGTGTAGTCGATCTCCCGACCGTCCGTGAAAGTGTTTATCACCCTGGTAGCCCTGAACCACCACCAGAACTCGTTCGGGTTCCAGCTGTCAGTCGGCATATCCGTCGGGCCGGAAAGGCCAGCTATCCCCACCCAGTCGTAGAATCCCTGCGACCCCATCGCGTTGGCGTACATGAACTCCAGGACGCCTTCCAGGTTGGATACGACCACCAGCAGCAGCCCGGCTCCCACGCCGGAAACCACCGCCACACGCAAGGGGCCTCTGTCGAATCGCACCATGCTCGCGACGATGCACAGCACGGCAGCGGCTGCCATTGCCGGGATCAGCGCAAGCGAGAGATTGTACGAGAAGTTGGACGCGACTCCGGACAGCTCGCTGACGACGCCCATCATCCAGTAGCCGAAGTAGTAGTAGCTGATCGGCTCGCCCCTGAGCCACGGATCTTCTGGCTGCCCGAAGGTCGATACGATCGAGGCGTTGAGGAACGCAAAGTCCATCGGCTGCTCGGTGTGGTCGATAGCGGGATCGTACGACCGGAACAGCGCCCATCCCAGGAAGAAGACGATAAACACGATCTCACTGATCGTGATCAGCCGCCATCTGCGCCTCACGAACGAGATCATCTCGTCCCTGTGCAGATATACGAGCACACCCGACGAAGCAGCTAACAGAGCAACAAGTCCAGCCAGCGTGAAGCGGACACTGGGAACCAGGTGCAGCACGCTCAGAATCCACGCGGCGTAGCCGATCAGCAGGATTCCGAGCGGCTTGCACAGCCCGTATCCCCTGTCTGACAGCTTGGGCAGCAGGAAATAGGCCAGTGGGAAGACCGTCAGCCCAATTATCTCGACCGTTATCAGCCAAAGTAGAACGTTCAACATAGCCACAGGTCATTATACGGACGCCGGATGGCTGGTACTATCCAGGCTCCGCACTTGAGAAAATTTCATAAGTCCCAGATACGCCACCATTGGGATGATCCAGGCAGAATCTCACTCCTCACTCCTCGAAAATTGCATAAGTGCAATTTTCTCCCGCACTTGTGACGGCACTTCCCAGGTGCTACGCTCACGTCTGCGTCTCACACACCAAATCGGAGGACCGTCCACACATGCTCAGGTTCCTTAGACGGAGCGAGCGAGAAGACCGCGAGAGGACCCGCAGCGCCGTTCGCAGGACGGGGCAGCGATGGTTCCAGCGCATGACCAGCGTGTTCCAGCGGAGCCAGATCGACGACGATATGTGGGACGAGCTGGAAGAGATTCTCATCTCCGCAGACGTGGGCGTGCCTACCACCATGAAGCTGTTGGACGACCTGCGCGATGAGGTCCGTGACAGTGGCATAACGCGCCCTGAGGAGGCGTTCGATCTCCTCAAGGACGCGATGGTCGAGGCGCTGACGGTAGAAGGCGCAAGTACGATCATGCAGGTCGAAGAGCCGCCCCTGGTGATCCTGATGGTGGGCGTCAACGGCGTTGGCAAGACCACCGCTATAGCGCGGCTTGCGCAGCTCCACATCGACTCTGGGAACTCCGTTCTGCTCGGCGCGGGCGACACGTTCAGGGCTGCCGCGATCGAGCAGCTGCAGACCTGGGGAGAACGTCTGGGAGTCGATGTCATCGCGCACCGACAGGGCGCTGACTCGGCCGCCGTGGCCTTCGACACCATTCAGGCGGCCAGGTCGCGGGGAGTCGATGTCGTCATCATAGACACTGCGGGACGCCTCCACACTCGCTCCAACCTGATGACCGAGCTGAGAAAGATGCGCAATGTCATAGCGCGCCAGGGGGTCTCTCGGTCGCAGCGAGTTATTCTCGCCATGGACGCCACCACCGGGCAGAACGGTCTGATTCAGGCTCGGACGTTCCTGGAAGACATGCACTGCGCCGGCGTCTTCCTTGCGAAGCTCGACGGCTCCGCCAAGGGCGGCGTGGTACTGTCGATCACCCAGGAGCTCGACCTGCCGGTGCTCTTCGTCGGAACAGGAGAGGGGCCAGCGGATATGGCAGTGTTCGACGCGCGAGACTTTGTGGAGGGCCTGTTCGAGCCAGCTTAAAGCTGGACATGTACCCGCGCTGCGCAAACCAACATCCACCCAGCGCCTAAGAGAGGGAAAGAAAAAATGACCACAGCTCAACAGACATGGACACGCCACAGCCGTGAGCTTGCCGGAGTCCAGACCACACTCGTGACCGGCGGCAGCGGTGAGCCGGTCGTGGTGCTGCACGATGAGACCGGACACTCCGGATGGCTGCAGTGGCAAGAGTCACTGGCCCAGAGCTTCAGCCTCACCATCCCGATGATGCCGGGGTACGGTGGATCGGCTAGGCTCGATTGGGCAATGTCGATGCGTGACATGACTGGGTGGTACCTGGAGGCGCTCGACGACCTGGACATCGGACAAGTCAGCGTAATTGGGTTCTCTCTGGGCGGCTGGCTGGCGGCCGAGCTTGCAACGATGGACCCCGGACGATTCAAGAAGCTGGTGCTGGTTTCCGCAGCCGGCGTGAGGCCGCCTGTCGGCGAGATCATGGACATGTTCCTGGTAACGGTGCCGGTATTCTTGGAGGCCAGTGTCCACGACAAGGACAGCGTAGAAGAGTTCTCCACAATCTCCCCGGACGAGCCAACCCCTGACCAAGTGTTCGATTGGGAGGACATTCGGGAAGTGGCGTGTATGCTCGGCTGGCGACCCTACATGCACAATCCGAACCTGCCCCATCTGCTGCACCGTCTCAAGCGTGTGCCGACCCTCATGGTCTGGGGCCGTGACGACACGATCATCCCGCTGAGCGCTGGACAGCTATACAACGAGTCGATACCAGGCTCACGATTAGCCGTTCTCGACAATTGCGGCCACAGGCCAGAGATCGAGCGCCCCGCCGAGTTCGCGGAGATCGTGCGCGCATTTCTGACAGACGGGTAGAGCGTCTATCCTCCGATCACTGGCACAGACAGCCTTTGGCATATCTTTCGAGCCAACTGGTTGGGAACCTCACTGTGGCGTGGTACCGCTTCGACTACGCCGGTCATGGGATTGCACCATAGGGAATGAGCACGCCCCTCTCTTTTCAGATAGCACCCGTGGCGACGGAGGTGGCGAACCAGCGATCGTCGTCTCACCCAACTATGACCTTCTCCTGTATGGCGTCGTCAGGAACACCCCGAAGTCCGTCTTCTCTTCGATCTCTTAGAATAAGGCTGATTGCCTCAGCTAGGTCGTCGCGAGCCGATTCTTTGGTCCTTCCCTGTCCATTTGCTCCGGGTATTTCTGGGCAGTAGGCGATGAACCAGTCGCCGTCCTTTTCTATGACGGCAGTGAATTCGTTCCTCACCATTCCACTCCTTTCCGTATATCCGAACAATAGCAGCTTATCTATCCCACATGCAGGTCTCGACATCTCGGTAACTTAGCTCAGCCCATGGCGCGGACTTGGGTGATCCAAAACGGCCGGGTTCACCAGGTTGTCGGGCATTCGGCCAGTGAGCACGCAGGCGACCTCGCGGGCGGCGCGCTGCTCCAGCTCCAGCGTAGATTCCTGGCTGAAGAAGGCCACGTGCGGAGTTATGATGATGTTGTCGAGTCCGAGCAGCGGGTGCTCGTTCGCCGGGTGGTTATCGACCATGACGTCCAGTCCGGCCCCGGCTATCGAGCCGCTGGTGAGCGCGTTGTAGAGCGCGTCTTCATCGATCAGCGGGCCGCGCGCGCAGTTGATCAGGAAAGACTCCGACCTCATCAGCGCCAGCTCGCGCGCGCCGATCATGTTCTCGGTCTCAGCGTTGAGTGGAGAGTGGAGCGACACGAAATCCGACTCCCTGAGTAGGGTATCCAGGTCCGACTTGCGCGCCCCGCGAAGCGCGCACTGCTCGGCGGTCATGTACGGGTCGTAAGCCAGCACTCGAAATCCGAACGCCAGCGCCTTCTGGGCCGCAGCCTGACCGATGCGTCCGAATCCGATCACTCCGAGCGTCTTGTCCCTCAGACGCATCATGCGCATGGTGAGCGGCACGCTTCCCCATCCATCGCCCTTGACGGAGTTGTCGAATAGCGAGACCCGGCGGTTCCAGGTGAGCAGAAGCGCCATGACATGATCTGAGACCTCATCGACGCAGTAGTCCGGCACGTAGGTGACGGCCATGCCAAGCTCGGTGGCGGTGTCCACTGCGATGTTGTCAACACCTACTCCGAACCTGCCCACGGCCACACACTTGGGAGCGGCGCGCAGCACGGCAGGCGTGACCTGCGCGAAGCACGTCATGATGGCATCGACGTCCCCGGCAAGCGAAACGAGCGTCTCCTCGCTGCCGTCAGGGGCGACCACGGCCTCGGCATCAGCCTCTTCCCTGAGCACGGTTTCCTCAGGCTCTGTTGTGGGCCACACGTAGTCGGTTATCAGCACCTTGAATTTCGACACGTCAAACTCCTAGCTCGTCATTCTCAGTTGTCGATTAACCATGTCACAAAGTCATCGGCTTGAACATACACCCCTCCACGAAGATGTCGAAGAAATCGGGGGTGGTCTCCAGCTCGATATGCTCGACAGTCGAGGCAAGCTCCTCCATGCGTCGGCGAAGCCGCGCGGATACGAGCATGATCGTCGCTCCCTCTAGCGCGGCATTGCCCACCTTGTGAATCCGGTCGGCGGGGACGTTCGCTATAAACCCCACGGCGAGCGCGTTGTCCACGTTGACGTAGTTGGCGAACCCGCCGGCGAGGTACAGCCTGGATATCGAGTCGATGGGCAGGCCGTAGCTCCGCAGAACAATGAACTGGCCTGAGTAGTTGGCAGACTTCGCCTGGGCAAGCGCGGATATGTCTGCCCTGGAAAGCGACATGCGCTGCTCAGGCGCGAATACGAACTCCGATCCGCCGTCTCTGAACGCGCCGAGCTCGTTCATCAGGTCGCATCGTCGGAGCTCCGCGAGAAGATCGACAAGCCCGGAGCCGCAGATACCCTGCGCGTCTGCGCTGCCAATAGTCTCTACCTCGACCGACTCTCCCTGAATGCGGACCGACTCGACTGCGCCGTCGTATCCGGGCATCCCGTGAGTGATCTGGCCGCCCTCGAAGGCTGGGCCCGCGGGACACGACGCTGCCATCAGCCGATTACGGTTCCCGACGACGACCTCGGTGTTGGTGCCGACATCGACGAGCATGACATCGTCGTTCTCCTCGTCGATTCCGACGGCCAGCAGGTCCGCCGCGACGTCCGCTCCCACGTGGCTGCCTATGAGCGGGCCTCCGTACACGCGCGCGCCTGGAAACACTCGCAGACCGGCTTCACGAGCCGTCGTATTCAGGGCTGTGGTCTTGCGGGAGCCGCTGCGCTGCTCGACCTCGATGACTGACCTGTACGGCTTCTCGCCTATCGGCTGAACGTCTATGCCGAAGAACATGTCTCGCATGGTGGAGTTTCCGACGATCACGACCTCGTAGATGTGACGACGGTGGAAGCCGAGAGCGCGGGCCATGTCGCCGATCTCGAAGTTGATCGTCGAGAGCATCACCTGGCGCAGCTCGCCGTGGAATTCGCCGCCATCGTATGAGATACGGTGCATGATGTCGCTGCCGCCGAAGCGCTGCGGGTTCTCGAACGACGCCGTGTGGACGATGTCTCCGGTTTCGAGGTCAATGAGGTTCATGGCGACAGTCGTCGTGCCGATATCCACTGCGAGGCCGTAGATGCGTCCACGGTAGGCGTCGATGCGTTCGCCGTCGAATACGACTGAGCTGCCGTCTCGTGAAGTGAGCGGATCGAGGCCCACCTGTCTGCGGACCGAGTGCGTGAGAATGCGGGGCTGTCGGCGAAGGACCGCGAACTCTACGTCCGCGTCCTGATCGACCACGTGTGCCTGGCAGGCCAGGCGATAGCTGCCTCTCAGAAACCCCTCGGCAGGGGTCATAGGACTGAGCGCATCGGCGCCTCTCTTGACCTCTACGATGCACTCATGGCACTCACCAGTGCGTCCGCACGACGTGGGGACACGAACACTGAGGCTGTCGGCATAGTCGAAGATCGACCAGCCGGGAACCAGGTCGAGCGCCTGCCCTGAGTGGAAGACCGGAGACATGACGGTATTGTAGCATCCGACGCTGGAAGTCATGCAGGGCTGTGGTTGATAACGGCGGCACTGCCCTATAATGCGGACCAGAGGGGAATGATGCACATAACAGGGATGGAAATAAGTGAGACTCCGCCTTTCACTGAGTGGGTCGATTTGGACTTCGATAGGCGGGTGAACATGTTCACCGGGCCTAACGCCAGTGGTAAGAGTGCCCTTCTGAGAGAGATAGACGCCCCTTTCAATGACAGACAACCACCTTCCTCAAACCACATGTGGAGCATGAGGTGGCCGTATGTCATTAGAGGCGTAAGCAGAAGGGACTATGAGGGCCAGCTCCGGGGCACTGAAGAGAACTTGCTATTCACCAGCGAAGACTGGCCGAACATGGGTCCCGACAAGTCTCCCCCAGTTGTCTATATTGGGCCTGTTCGAACGGGGCTTCCTGAGCTTCTCGACGGAGAAGCTGCGGACGAAGCTACCGCAGATTCTGGCGAGGTGCTGAGCAGACCCTTCTCGGGCGTGAACTTCAAGGCTGCCAATGAAAAGATGCACCAGAAGGCAATCTCCATGTTGGATCAGGAGAAGGAAGAAGATGCGCCGACGGGCGAACGCCGGGCATATCGCATATTCGAAGTCAGTAAGATAGCTTATTCATGCGTCAGAACCATCTGCGCAGAGGTGCTGATTGGTGAAAATACCCGGAACTACGTAACCGGTCTTAATGAAGAAGACTTGGACTTTCAACCCCTGGCCAGTTTCGACGAAGCAACAATCCACCGCTCCTTGGGAGTCACCACAATCGATCAACCAAATTTCGACACCGTGAGGCCGGAAGACAGGCCTACTCACTCGGAAGAGATAGGTAAAGCCCCGCTGTACGCTGGATTTCTCAGCTCGGGAACACAGACGACTTTCCTGTGGATACACTGGCTGGCCCTCAAGATGCTGAACCACTACGACTTCGCCGATGGCTGGAAAGACAAGCCTGCCATTCTGCTTATAGACGAGATCGAGAACCACCTTCACCCGACTTGGCAGCGACGGGTAATTCCGGCGCTGCTAGAACATTTTCCAGGCTTGCAGATCTTCGCCACCACGCACTCCCCGTTCGTCGTTGCTGGTCTGAGAGCAGGACAGGTGCATCTGCTGGACAGGGACGCGAACGGAGTGATCACCGCCACCACCAACGAGCAGGACATCATTGGCTGGACCACGGACGAGATTCTGCGCACGTTCATGGGCGTGGACGAGCCTACGGACGAGTTGACGATTCAGCGCGCCAAGCGGCTGCGTGACCTGCGCGGGAAAGAGTCTCTCACTGACGACGAACGGGAAGATCTGGAGAAGTTGCGACGCCAGGTAAACGAGGACTTTATTTCCAGCAGCAGCCCTCTCGAAGCTCAGCGCGAACGCTACGGCGACATGATGGTTCGGTTCCTTGAGTCCCGTCAGTCAGAATTGTCACAAGACGGCGGATAGCGAATTTGCGCTGGATAGACCGGGGTCCTGAACCCGGCCGCGTTGCGACCTATGCCCGTGAGTGCACACCAGGATGGGTTAGCTACTTCCAAGACGAAGTTGAGCCGCGTCCGACCGACTCCTTCTGGCGCGAATTCCGCTCGCAATTGGGTGAACGCTCGGACGGTATGTGCTGGTACTGCGAGCGGCGCTGCGACCCGGCAGCGCAGGTTGGAGATCGTGCCGCGACACTCGATCACTTCAGGCCGCTGTCGCGCTTCCCGAATCTGGCTTACGACTGGTCCAACTGGGTCTTCAGCTGCCACAGGTGCAATGTTGATTACAAGCAGAACAAATGGCCCGAGAATGGCTACGTAGATCCCGCCGCTGACGATGAACGGGAGAGGCCGGAGCGCTACTTCGACTACGACATGAGAACCCACGACGTAATTCCGAGGGGCGACCTAACGGGGGATGAACTCAGGCGGGCATGGGATACCATTAACGACTTGGGGTTGAACCAGTTAGATGTCAGGTTCTACCGCCAAGATTGGATACAACGCCTTATCGAAGACTTTCGGAATCTCCCTATCGAGGAACGACCCGCTCTCGCCAATTATCTTGCAACCTATCAGAGCGAGTTCCTAGGCACGATGCGCATGGTGTTGGTGCAGCTGCGGAGGGCCGGCGAGATTCCGTGAAAGACCTTACACCGCTCTAACTACTACCCTGAACCGGCGCATGGCGCAGGTGGGACGCAGCTCTTCGAATGCTGTCACCTCGCCGGCTTCGATGCGGACGCCGACCTCCGGTATCTGACGACGATGCACCTGCCCGAGCGGAGCGCCGCTCTCGTCGTACAGGAACCAGGCGGTGGTGGGTAGGCAGGTCTCCGAAGTCATCGTATGGGGTGTCTCAGATGCCCTCGATGATGAAGTCGGCGACTCGTTCGCCGATCATTATGGAAGTGGCGTTGGTGTTGGCGCGAATGCAGTCGGGCATTATGGAGGCATCTGCCACCCGCAGCCCTTCGACACCGAAGACCCGCGCGTATTGGTCCACGACGGCCATGCGATCAGACGATGGCCCCATCTTGCATGTCCCGGAGATATGGTGACTTGTTCGGACGTTCCTCAGCATCCAGTCGTCGAGGGCGTCGTCGGACTCCAGGTCGGTGTCAGTGGGGTCCACCAGCTCCTCGATAAGCTCCGCCAGGGGACCCTGCTTGGCGATGTCCACGCATATGTGGACCGACTCCCTCATGCGGTCCAGGTCGAATCGGGTGGACAGCAGGTTGTAGTCGAGGTACGGCTGAATCCGTGGATTGGTGGTACGCAGCCTCATCTCTCCGGCGGCCTCGGCCAGATATATGGCGGCGATCATGCCAATCCCTATCGGCTCCCTGTCCCAGTCGGTGTATATCTTGCTCTCGGAAGCGCGAGAGATCGGGTGTATGAGCATGTCGTTTCTGAGCGACGAGCCGGTGGCGGTGTACCTCAGAACGAACTGGATGCCCGGCCCTACCTTATCGTGCTCGAAGCCCGGCACGGTTCGCCACACCAGCTGCACCTGCGGATGGTCACGCAGGTTCTGGCCCACGCCTGGTGAGTCGCTGACTATCGGGACACCAAGCTCGGAGAGGTGCCCAGCCGGCCCGACGCCGGACAGCATCAGCAGGTGGGGCGATCCGATCGCGCCGGCAGACAAGATAATCTCGTCCCCCAGAACGGTTCGCACCTTCCCATCTGCCTCGACCTCCACGCCGACCGCCCTGTTCCCATCGAACGCGATGCGATGGGCGAGAGCGTCAGGCAT
>JAAXHZ010000009.1 GCA_012270625.1 Dehalococcoidia bacterium
GTGAGGGTGAAGAGTACGAATACCTAACCCCTCTCAGCTCCCCATAGCGGAACTAGCCGAATGGCCACCACCACCGACGACGACCACCGCTGCTGGCAGCGGTTGCTGCCTGAGTCTGCTGTTGGGTCGGCAGTCGAATCGGCTGACGGCTGAACAGACCCATCTGCCCCAAGGCTCTGTGGAACTGCTCGAGCTGAAGCGGCTTTCTGGCGTACCTGCTCGGCGGAATCGAGTAGGACTCCAGAAGACTCGACTCGGCCTCAGTTCCCGTCAGAAGCATGACCGGGATCGAGACGAGGTCTTCGTCCTGATTCATCTCGGCCAGCACCTCGGTGCCATCCTTTTTGGGTAGCCTCAGGTCCAGCAGAATCAGATCAGGTCTCGGAGAATCAGCGTGATCCCCCTCTTTCCGAAGAATGGCCAGCGCAACCTCGCCGTCTTCAGCATGAGTGATATTGGCCCGTTGGTTGGAACGCTCTATGGTGTCCTGGGCCAGTCGGAAGTCAGAAGGGTTATCTTCTACCAAGAGAATCTCAATGGGACGATCACCGATGTCGGAAACCATTGGCACAACCTCCTGAGCGAAGGGCTCTAACTCGTTACCGGAATGTTGAAACGGAAAGTGGCGCCGCGCCCTGCTTCCGATTCGACCCAGATCCTACCCCCGTGGCGCTGGGCTATCTTACTACACAGGGCAAGACCTATACCAGTACCCGAATACTTTGTACGGGAGTGCAGTCGAGCGAACATTCCAAATATCCGCTCCTGATAGTCCGGCGCGATACCTATGCCATTGTCTTTGACAGAAAAGACCCAATCGCTGCCCTGGAGCTCTGCCCAGACCTGAATTCTGGGAACCGCATCGCCGGTGAACTTGAGTGCGTTCCCAACCAGGTTCTGGAACAGCCTGGCCAGCTGCGCCTCGTCCCCGTTGACGATTGGCAGAGGCGAGCACTCCACCCTTGCCCTCTGACTTGTGATCGCCTCCTTCAGGCCCTCCAGCACACCATCCATGACGCGCGAGCAGTTGACCGGCTCCAGATCTCCACCCTGGGTGCCGACACGCGAGTATTCGAGCAGGTCGCTGATTAGACGCTGCATTCTCTCGGCGCCGTCTATCGCGTAGTCCATGAACTCGATTGCCGTCTCGTCGAGCACAACGTCGTAGCGCTCCTTCACCAGTCCGAGGTACGCGGTGATGGTTCTCAGAGGCTCCTGAAGGTCATGCGAGGCAGCATACGCGAACTGTTCGAGGTCCGAATTAGAACGCGCAAGTTCGTCCTGAGCCCGGACTATATCGGTATAGAGTAGAGAGTTCGCGATCGCAGGGGTGATCTGAGCGGCGACGCGAGAGAGCATCTCGGCGTCTTCGTCTCGGTAGGCGTTCATCTCTAGCGAGCGGGCATTCAGAACCCCAAACAGCTCCCCGCGGTAGATCAACGGGGCAAGCACGACCGACGGATACATGATCAGGTTGGGATAACGCCGCTCCATATCTTCAGGGTCGCCCTGGACAATCATGGCAGTACGAGACCGCACGGCCTCGTTTGTGACGGTTCCTTCGAGCGAGGTGACTTCACCCGGGTTTCGGCCCGGAATCTGATCACCGATGGTGTAGGAGTTCGTGAATGTATTGTCATCCATGTTGACTAGGCTGATCGATAGCCTGTCGAACTGGATCAGACTGCGTAGTTGCTCGCCAAAGCCCGCGTACACGTCGCTGATATCGAGGCTCGAGCTGATAATTCGCCCGATCTCACCAAGAATCTCGTTTTCGGCCGCTAGTCTCCGTGACTCTTCGCCCGACGAGATCATCGCTGCGTGCGCGGCCTTCATGCGCGTAACATCAGTCGAGTAGATCCGAATCACGAGATCTTCGGGGATATACAGGAACTTCTGCTCGAACGTGGAGCCATCCACCGTAATCTCGCGGGACAGAACACCGGCAGCTTCGTTCAGCAAACGGGCCCGGAAAGGCCCCATTTGGCTGGCAAGCGGATGCGTCCTTCTAGACGAGCCCGGACGCAGGAGCTCCTCGGCCGCCGGGTTCATGTACGTCACGTTGCCGTCGAGATCAGTCTCAACAACCGGATTGGGGTTATGTAGAGGGAATGACGCGAGCCTTTTTGACAGAGACTCCGCAGCGGCTCTAGTTTGTTCCTCAGACCTCCGACCCGCTCCCGCGAGGCGACGGACAATGCCGGCCAGATGATCCTCTCGACTGTTCATCTCGACTCCTGCGTAGGCATCACACGCCCGGACAGACGACGCTTCAGTCTCAACTACTACGTTCCGAACCGATCCCCCGGATTTAGCCCGATTTGGGCTGTCCACTCGGGCGACATAACTTTGCGGCTCCCCCCAGGCTGAACCCTGCCAACGAAGATAGCGCCTCCGCTGGCGGCAACCGTGAAGCCTTCATCCGAGACCTCGATCACTTCACCCGCTTGCTGACCGGTGTCTCCAGTCAGCTTGCTGGCCCTGAAGAGTGCGACCGACGTACCGTTAAGGGTTGTATTTGCCCCTGGGCTTGGATCGCCTCCCCTGATCATGTTGTACACTTCGTCAACCGTCTGGCTGTTCCAGTCGATAACTACGTCCTCGGCTCTGCACCAACCTTCGTAGCTCGCCTCGGAGTGATCCTGATCGATTTTTGGCGCAGTACCTTCACGTACCATTTGGACCGACTCGACCATCGCGTCCACACCCATCTGGTACAGCTTTCCAAAGTAGAGCGACCCGAGCGTATCGTCCGGGGTTATCTCTACCTCCTTTTGCAGCAGAATGGGCCCGGTATCCAGACCTTTGTCCGGCCAGAAGATTGACAGCCCGGTAACAGTCTCTCCCCAGATAATCGGCCAATTCATGGAGCTTGGGCCGCGGTGTTTAGGCAGGAGCGAGGGGTGATACTGGATAGTCCCGTGAGTCGGAGCTTCCAGGATCTCATCGGGTACGATGTCGGTTACGAACGCCATGACGCAGAGGTCTGCGTTCAATTCCAGGAAAGCGTCGATCGCGACTTTCCTCCGCATCCTTCGGAACTGGAACACTGGAATGTCTCGCTCCGTAGCCTCCTGCTTTATCGGATCGAAGGGGCGACCCTCCCGGTCCGGCGGACAAAACACACCGACGATGTTCTCGCCTCCATCGGCCAACGCCGCCAGAACGTCTTTGCCAAACGCGGCCTGCCCTATTACGGCGATTCGCAAGTCGTCAGCCATATTTGCCTTTAACCAACCTTTCCCAGATGAGCTTACTCGTCTCCCAGAATTTATCACTATATGCCAGTCGGCGGCAATCCTGCGTCATTACGAGAAAATTGCACTTATACAATTTTCTCTCTATTCTGAACCTGTCCCAGTTTGGTAGGCATCGCCCTTTCGTCATCCCGGCGAAAGAACGTCACCCCGTACTCTGAAACGGGGGCTGGAACCCACGAAGTGGCTCGCCGCTCGGCAATCCAGGGGTGGTGGGGTGTCTTACATCGAGGCCACCTAAGATGGGACAGGCTCCTCTATTCCATTCCAATTGACTGAGCTTGAACCGCGTCGCTACAATTCTGTTAACAGGACGCTTCACGTTCCAATCGCAGAACCCAGATGGAGGGACGCTGTCATATGAACTCAAGCTTCATAAGAAAGATCGAGAAAGCCAAGGACTACGCGCTTCAGAAGGAAAGGGTCAACATCCAGAGCTGCACAGTCCAATTCCAGGGGGACAACGGCGATCACACGATCACTTATGAGGCGGGAGCATGGGGATGCGACTGCGACTATCACATTGGCCGAGAAACGTGTACCCACGTCATGGCTATGCAGATGATGCTGGACGGCATGATGCCTGAAGTGGCCGCAACCGCCTGATTAGAGTCGCCCGGAGACAGACATGGGCCACGCGAGGTGGTCAGTCCAGACGGCTGAACATCACGCAAGCGTTCTGCCCACCGAACCCAAAGCTGTTCGAGAGCACGTGAGCTACGTCGGCCTGTCTGGCCTCATTCGGAACATAGTCTAGGTCGCAATCGGAATCAGGGTGTTCGTAGTTGACAGTGGGGTGAATTATCCCCTGCTGAATTGACTTGACACAAGCCACGCTTTCGAGCGCGCCTGCCCCGCCAAGCGCATGTCCGATCATTGACTTGGTAGAGCTGATCGGCACGTTGTACGCATCGTCCCCGAATACCAACTTGATCGCCAGCGTCTCTACGTGGTCGTTCTTGGGCGTGGACGTGCCGTGAGCGTTGATGTAGCTGACGTCCGATGGCTCGAGCTCAGCATCCTCGATCGCCCATCGTATCGCCCTGGCCGCCCCGGTGCCATCCTCATCCGGCTGCACCGAGTGGAAGGCATCCGAAGAGACACCGTAGCCGGTCACCTCTGCCAGGATGTTGGCGCCCCGGCCCATCGCGTGCTCGAACGTCTCCATCACCAGCACCGCCGCGCCTTCAGAGGGCACGAAACCGTCGCGCTTCGCATCGAATGGCCTGCTGGCCTTCTCAGGCTCCTCGTTCTGTCGGCTGAGGGCCTTGATCACGTTGAACCCTCCGAGACCGAGCTGGCTTATGCCAGCCTCGCAGCCCCCACCCAGCACCACGTCCGCGACCCCTCGCTGAAGCGCTACCGCGGCTTCTCCAATTGCCTGTGT
>JAAXHZ010000010.1 GCA_012270625.1 Dehalococcoidia bacterium
TACACACCCACGCCAACCAAGACGCCCACACCGACCAAGACGCCCACGCCGACCAAGACGCCGAGTCCCACCGCAACATACACGCCCACGCCAACCAAGACGCCCAGTCCCACTGCAACCTACACACCCACGCCCACCTACACACCTGCACCCACTCCCACTCCCATTACCCTAGGCCCCAGCTTCGGGACGGCATCCATAGCTCGCCAGATATACCAAGCAGGGGAGGACGTGATCTTGACTCTACCCGTCGCCACCGGCGGAAGCGGAGTACTGACGTACAGCGTCTTCCCAGCTATGGGCAACGGGCTGACGTTCGACCCCTCGACTCGCACCGTCACAGGCACGCCGGCCGCCGCCGCCAATACCGTGATCTACACGTACACGGCGACTGACAAGGCAAGGAAGACAGCCAACCTGAGGTTCACCGTGACGGTGTTCGACATAGCGGTGACGGTGGGAAAAGAGCGGCTGGAGGAGGTTCACTGGGGAGTCCTGGACCATGCGGATGCGACGATTAGTGTCACCATCACCAGGCCGGACGGCTACCAGTTCCAACTTGGCATTCCCGCCAGCACAGGCTTCCAGGTCAACAGCTCGGAGTGTACGTGGCCGGCTGAACCGCCGACATCGACGAAGACACTGTGGTCGCGGTGGGTGCTCCAGAACGAGAGCTTCGAGATAGTTCGCTGCGGCCTCGGATCGGGCAACGTCGCCAGGTTTGAGGTGCGGATCAAACTGGCGGAGCGTGAAACTCCCTCACTGGTCTACCCCAGAGAGGTGACGATACCGCAGGCATGGCACAGGAACGACAACACGGTTGACTACTACGTCATGGGGTCCGGCCCGAACCCCGATGCCACCCACGCCAATGGGGTAGAACAGGGCGCGACCGAAGGCATGTTCCCAAGCGAGAGGTCTGATAACGTTTCAGATGATCGCACCCCGAATGAAGCTCTGCTGCTGCTTGCCAACTACGAGGCTGCGGCGAAGGCTTGGAACGACGTGCCGATACCTAACTATGATCTGGATCTCAATCGAGTGTACAGTGACGCCGGAGCCGACGTGCTGATTGAAGGTTACTGGGACGATGATGACGGACCTTGTGGATCCAGCATCGCCTGCGTGGATATGACAGGAGACTATCCGCACCTAGGCGATGAACGTGAGTTCTGGATCGAGGACCCTCCGCATTGGGGCAACGAAGATACTTCAAGAACATGGACTGCTGATTTCGCGCAGTGGGAACGCCGTCCAAATGACCTCCAATACCTTCCTGCGTTGTTGATGCATGAGTTCGGGCACACCTTTGGATTGGGTGATAATGAAGTGGGTGGCATGATGAGTGGAGAGTGGGTGGGACTTCAAGCCCTCACCGATTACGACGAGAAAGCGACCAAAGCCATCTACGAGCATCATCCGTCCCACTAGGAGGAAGGCGATGACCCTCCACAGCAGCACAAGAGTCCGCCTCCTCATCGTCATGGCGCTGTGCATTGCGTTCGCCGTCGCCGCGGCTTGTGGAGAAAGCGCTTCACCAACCAGCTACGAAGAGTCGGAGCCTTCTGCATACACTCCGGCTACTAGCCTACTGGTTCCCTCCCCAACCCCTGAAAGGAGCATTGTCCCGAACCCGACCTGGTTCGTCTCGCCCTCCCTAGAGGAGCAGATATTCAAGTCGGATGTCATCATGCGCGCGTCGCTTCTGTCTGCTGCTGCGGCTACGGAGACGGTCCCCAGCGCGGGCGAGGAGGTCGCGCAGACCTACCGGCCCTTGCAGGAGCTGCGGTTCACCGTCCACGAGTACCTGAAGGGGAGCGGCCCAGCCGAGGTCCTCGTCGTGGTGCGGGGGGAGCACACTTACCTGACCGATACGGAGGCGCGAGAAGTGGCCGACGAGTCGGTGTCGGATAGGAACACTGTCTGGGACGGTCGGCAGGGAGCAATCTTTCTCGGGTCGGGTCAGACCGCGTCCGGAGCGATCGGTACAGCGAGTGGAGGGCCTTCAGGAGCATCAGGGAGTCCGTCCGTCCAGACCTTCGCTTTCACCCTTTACAACCCAATCCAGTCCGAGTGGGACTACACGGTCGATACGCTGAGCCGGGCTTGGCTTCCTGCGCAGGATACCGGAACAGTCCAGGCCGCTGGCGCATCTGGTCAGAGTGCCGACTTGGAGTTCATCACAGACGGATCGAAGTCGCCTCCTCCAACGATCACTCTGGCCGAGTTGCGTTCAGCCATATCGGAGATGGAGGCCACGCTGAAGGCAGGGGAGGGTATCGAGGGGTTCGAGGAGTGCATAAGCGGCAAGATTCTGTATGAACGAATTCGCCGCGCAATCCCGCGGACTCCGGTGCCCCGTGGCAAGACGCTCGCCTCAGGTTCAGAAGCGGGTTCAGAGATTTACAAGGGCGCAAATACCTATCGGGAGCCAAAGTACAGCCGATTTTGGTCGAGCGGCCCAGACACGGACTACTTTCAGACTGTGATAGTCGATGACGATTCCTCCTCTGCAAACGGCTATGAGCACATGCTCTCCACAACGAGACCTCTGCCAGTTGGCAGATACCGCGTCTTCTACAACGAGCAAGGCCATACCGGATTCCCGTGCGACTTCCTACCCGACGATGCTTACAATGACTGGACGGTGACCGTAACCGCGCCCTCTGGCACGCTGCACGAGGCGTTCTTCGACCCTGAGGACATTGGAGCCTCGGTCGGGGCGGACTCCTATTACGGTGTCCTCGAACCCGCACAGTTCACCGCTGAGGGCGACGCTGCAACCACCATCAGGCGCATTGCATGGAACTCCAACAGGGCCTGGATGGAACTCTCCACCTCCACCGCATCCCTCACAGGTCACCACATAGACTTCATAGAACTCGACGGCTCTGTCGGCCTCAGACTCGACTTCGACGACGCCACAGCGACCACCACAGAGGACGGAGCGCACACCCTGGTCTGGGGTGTGTGCGACCAGCCCTGGTCAGCGGGAGACAAGCTCATGGCCCGCATGAGCCTGAGCGAGGGGAGCCTGACAGGCGCAACCAACGACGCCTCGTGTGACGGGGTTGCCATAGACCCCACTATCCCGATGATCAGGATCGCCAGCTTCCATCCGACCTCTGACGTCCACGTCAAGCCCGTCATCGTGCTGAATGGCAGCGCGTCCGGATGTGGAGTCAGCGGGATATGGGCGTGCCTGGACGAAGACGACCCCGACGGCGAGGGGTCGATGGCCTATCTGTTCACAGGGAGCGCGCTGCGAGTGGGCTTCACTGTGGGAAGCGACGCCATCCCCGGCCAGATCCTGGACGCGCGATTCGAGGTCACGATGGGAACGCAGTCTGGGACGGTGGAGCCTGGACAGTACGGATATGCTGTCTATAGGGGCAGCGACGTGGTGGCGACGGTGAGTGGACAGGAGTCTGTGGGTACTGAGTGGGCGGACCTGGTGGTCGCCGACACGTCGATAACGAGCGCGTTGTCAGGTGGAGTGACGGATGTGGCGATCCAGATCGACGCTCCATCGTCCGGTCCCAGGCTGAAGCTCACCCGCGTGATGATGGTGGTAGTGTACGACGCCACCGGAACTGGCGAGTAGGAGTTTCGCGAGGAGTACCATCCACCTCACGAGGAGGAATGCAATGACCCTCCACAGCAACACACGAGTCCGCCTCTCCATTGTCCTGGCGCTGTGCATCGCGCTCGCCGTCGTCGCAACGGCTTGTGGAATGGACACTCCGCCAACCACCGGCACGGAGACCGCGCCACCCAGATCGACGGGAGGCTTGCTAGGGACCATGTTCTATCACGGACCGACCTCGCTGGAGACGAGGATCCTCAGCAGTGACGTCATAGCCAGGGTGGAGCTGGTCTCAGCATCTCAGGTGGTGGAGAGACTCAGTGATTACCCCACCGAAGGAGATACATCTTATGTGAAAGCGTTGGAGTTCAAGTTCAAAGCGCTGGAGTATCTGAAGGGAAGTGGGGGAAACAAGCTGGTGGCGGTAGCCTATGATCGGGAGGGGAGATACGAAACCGAGGAGGGCGCTGCCGCGAGCGCTGAGGACTTCCTGAGCGTGAGAGACACGCGCTGGGACGACAGGGAAGCGATAGTCTTCCTATGGGATGACCATCTGTATGTGCCCAGCACCAAGAAAGCCGACCGGTACTCGCTCGGGGCGCTGCGCTATTTCGCCTTCGGCGGGGACAACTACACGATAGCCAGCCGGCATAACAGGATGTGGCTGCCAGCGGCGTCTGCCAACGCATTGGCTGGTGTCATCGCTGCCATCGCGTCAGGTGGCGGTGAGCAGCGGTTCCTGCTTGAGGCTCCGAATGACGAGGCTTCCGTATTGGCGCGAAGCGCTCAGGGCGGGACGGATGAGACGCAGACGATCGCGCTGTCGGAGTTGAAAGAGCGGATCGCGGAGGTCGAGAAGGAGGTCAAGGCCGGCGACGGCTCTGAAGAGTACTGGGAATGCGTACAGTGGAAGTACATGTCAGAGGGACGGGTACGTTACATCATAGAGCGGGACGGAGAGTACTACCACAACGTCCACGATGTTGCGCTGGCTTCAGGAGATCCTGCAGGCAGCCACATCTACACATGGCACTTCTATGGTGGCGGGAGTCCAACCGACCCCGCGAAATATAAGGCCGAAGACTGGATTGGGGGTAGAGATGGGAAGCTATTCTCCGCTGACCTAGGAACCGCACACACGGCACGGCCGTTGCCAGAAGGCGAGTATAGGCTCTATTTCAGCGTAATAGGATCTCCGTACAATATCTGCGATGGGCTGTCCGAGGAGGAGAAGAAGAGGCATGAGTTCATCGTGACCGTAACCGCGCCCTCTGGCACGCTGCACGAGGCGTTCTTCGACCCTGAGGACATTGGAGCCTCGGTCGGGGCGGACTCCTATTACGGTGTCCTCGAACCCGCACAGTTCACCGCTGAGGGCGACGATACAACCACCATACAGCGCATAGCATGGAACTCCAACAGGGCCTGGATCGAGCTCTCCACCTCCACCACGTCCCTGACCGACCACCACATCGACTTCATAGAGATCGACGGCTCGGTAGGTCTCAGACTCGACTTCGATGACGCCACAGCGACCACCACAGAGGACGGAGCACACACCCTGGTCTGGGGTGTGTGCGACCAGCCCTGGACTGCGGGAGACAAGCTCATGGTCCGCATGAGTCTGAGTGAGGAGAGCCTGACAGGCGCGACTAACGACACCTCGTGCAACGGCATACCAATCGACACTGACATCCGTACTACTGAATAAGTGAGTAGGATGCTGTACCAGTTTGGTAGGTGAACATTTCACCCTCACCCCCGTATCAAGTACGGGGCAGGCTCTAACCCTCTCCCTGAGGGAGCTGAGAG
>JAAXHZ010000011.1 GCA_012270625.1 Dehalococcoidia bacterium
TCCCTTTCTCTACGTCACCATCGTCGAGACACCTGAGCAGAGTCAGCTTTACCCCAAGAGTGCTGATCGCCGCTTGGAGGAACTCTTCGATCTCGGGGTAGTAGCGATTGGTGACAGTTACTTCCGGCAGTGCAGGACGGCCTCCGGCTGTTACCGCGATCTTCTCCCCCCGGTCTGCGAATACGAGCGAGCGCGACCGGATCGACTCAGCGCCTGATTCGTCGCGATCAGGGCTCGATGATTCCGACACCGTCCTGTACCCTCACTTCTGTACCCAGTCCTTTGGAGAGTCGTCTGATCCTTTCCAGTGAGTGGCTGCTCGACCTGCCGGACGCCAGCACGGGTCTGCCCCGTTGCGACCTGGCCTTCTCGTGTCCCAGATCGATAGGGTGAAGAGTGATCTGATGCAGCTCCCTCGCCCGGTATTCGCACTGCCCCACAACGCTGTTCCAGTAAACCATGTCACCCGGAAAACCGCGTGTGTCGTCATCGCTGCGT
This sequence comes from Dehalococcoidia bacterium, assembly GCA_012270625.1. Next base: position 499 of record JAAXHZ010000011.1, read on the forward strand.
CGGTCATAGAAGTCAGCGGGAGTGCTCTCCGGCCCCAGACCTATGGACTCGTAGTTGTACGCGGGCTGCCAGCGGACGGTATCATTCTGGAAGATGAAGTTGCCGAGACTGTAAAAGATCGGCTTGCCCTCGTATATCTCCACCGCGCGCGTCACGTGCGGCCCGTGACCCAGAAAGGCGTCCGCGCCGGCATCTATGCACGCCCTGGCAAAGGTCTCCAGAAACTCTGGAGGAGCATCCCTGCTATCACCGCTCTCATGACAGTGGAAAGATACGAACACCCAGTCGGCCATCCGCCGAGCGTCTCTTATCCACTTCAGGTTCTCGTTCATGTCGCGCTGGTTCGGCTTGGTCGAAGTGGAGAACTCCTCGCCGAGAACGAATCTCCGACCAAGAAACCCGATCTGCGTGTCATTGTCCTCCATCACCGTGCCCTTTGGACGAAAACGCCTTTGAGCCGCGTTGCTTGCCTCGAATCCCAGGTTGCGGCTGATATGCCTCATCGAGTCGAACGCCGGACGGTCCACCGTGTAGGTCACCGAGTGGCGAAGCGCGTTGAGTCCAGGCCTGCCCGGCAGGTCGGGACGTTGGTCCATAGCTCGACCCGCCTCGCTAAAAGTCGACGAGGACGAAATCAGTGCCACTCGACCCGCAGCTGTATCCAAGTATCCCGGAGCGCGGGCCTCGCTCTGGTTGCGACCGGTACCCGCGAATGCCATCCCGACCCGCTTGAGGTGGCGAACGTTGGTCAGCACGCCACCCTCTCCGAAATCGTAGCTGTGGTTGTTGGCGGTGGACACCAGGTTGATGCCGGCCCACTGAAGCTCTTTGAGATTCGCCGGATCAGACCCAGTGAACGTGCCGCCAGCCATGCCCGGAGAATGCTCGAAGTCGTGCATCAGCATCTCCAGGTTGGTGTAGCCAACGTCTGCGTCCCTGAACAGGTCTACGAGCGAAAGGAACCTCGGCTCCTTGAACACGGACAGCCGCCTCGTGATCATCGTGTCGCCGCTCGCGACAAACGTCAGGTTGCCGGATTCTGCGTCGTAAAGCGTCATAGCTGTCGGGGCTCAGCCGGTTTCCGGACTGTACTCAGCGGCCAGAATTCCCATGACAACCGAGTTGTAGCGCGCGCCTCCTCTTGGCCTGCTCTGACGCAGGGTGCCCTCATGGGTAAATCCAACCCGCTCGAACAGTGTGCGAGCGGACAGATTGAACTCCGGGATGTCAGCCCAGACACGATAGAGTCCATAGTCGTTGAAGGCGAGGTCAAGAGCCGCCCGAATCCCCGACAGACCGTATCCACGAGTCCACAGCTGCTTGCGGCCCATCAGGATCGACAGCTGCCCATCACCGAGCGCCTCATCCAGCCCAAGGTGGATCTCGCCGATGTGCTCACCATCGTCCGTGTAAACCGACATGGTAACGTGTGAAGGGTCTTCCAGCGCGCGGGCGAACTCCTCGTCCGTCGCCGCCTCCATCTCGGCAGGCCTATACCCAAGATGGGCGGGTTCGCCATACGCGTAGCGTCCGAACCAGCTGTCTGTGATCTCTTCATCTTCGAGCCACTGCCTGATTCGAGTCACATCTTCTCGTGTGACTCCTCTGAGTGAGACCGTTCTTTGTTGAGACATAAAAGTCCTCCGTAGCTTGCGAACTAGGAAGATAAATTCGGATGTTAAGAAGGATCGGTCATCACCTGCCAGTGACTACGCCCTCAACTGTATTATACATTGGGTAACACCCACTTGGCTGACTAGGAGGAAATCCCACAATGTCGATAGATCCAGTAGTTCAGCAGGCGCAAGAGTACATGAGTTCCCAAGGCGTGGATGGATGGCTCGTGTACGATTACAGGGGCCTGAACCCCATCTTAGCGGACACCGTGGGTCGGGTCGGCCACGTCACAAGGCCCGTGTGGCTGTGGATACCCGCCCAGGGCGACCCGCACATGCTGGTCAGCTTTGTTGACCAGAGTCGTTTCACTCACCTGGGTATCGATACCACTCTGTTCGTCAACAGGCGGGACATGATCGCCAAGCTCAGAAGTCAGCTTGACGCCGCCAAGAGCGTCGCGATGGAGTACACGCCAGAGGGCGCGCTGCCCCGCGTGTCGAAAGTGGACGGCGGAACGCTTGAGATGGTGCGAGACCTAGGTGTGGACGTGGTGTCGTCTGCCGACCTTCTCCAGTACGCCACCCAGCGCTGGAATGACGAGCAGCTCGCCTCTCATATATTCGCCGCTGAGAAGCTGACACAGATCGTAGATGAGGCATTCAAAAACATCGGACACTCGCTCGATGCCGGCATCACCGAGTTCGAGACCGCAGAGTTTATACGCAGTCGGTTCCGGGAGAGCGGCCTCGTTGTGACAGACGGTCCGGCGGTCGCCGTGAACGAACACGCTTCAGATCCACACTTCGACCCCACTCCTGAGAATTCCATGCACATCCGACGAGGCGACTGGGTGCTGATCGACCTGTGGACACGGCTGCCTGGCGAAGACGACATGTTTGGCGACATCACGTGGACAGCGTATGTGGGCGACCAGGTCCCCGCGAGACACCAGGAAGTGTTCGATATCGTCGTCGGCTCTCGAGACGCTGCACTGGCAGAAATGGTGACCGCGTTCCAGGAGGGTCGCGCGCTCCAGGGCTGGGAGCTGGATCAGGTGGCGAGAGAGTACATTGAAGCGGCCGGCTACGGCGAGTATTTCAATCATCGGCTGGGACACAGCTTGGGCCGAGAGGTGCACTCCAACGCGGTCAACTTGGACTCGTGGGAGACACACGACACCAGACAGCTAATCCCAGGCATCGCGGTAACCATAGAGCCGGGAATATACCTGCCCGATTTCGGAGTGCGATCCGAGATCGACGTCTTCATCTCGGAGGACGGCCCACAGGTTACTACCGACATGCAGCGTGAAGTAGTGCTGATTGGAACGTAGCTAAAGCAACAGCCGTTCAACAGGAATAAGCCGACGGTTGCTGGGATCCACGCCTAGAAACACGCCCTCGAGAGTGTACGCTCCAAGAAGAGGCTTCGAGTCATCATTCCCGAAAATTACCCAAGTGATAGTCTCTCGATCCTTGACGCGAGCGCGTACCTGAGCCATGTCCAACTCGACTCTGCTGCCATCTGCGAGTGTGAATATCTCCCGTGTCTCTGGGATGATGCCAGCTGACTCCAAGATGGAACGGGGGATCATTGTAGTGACCGCTCCCGTATCCGCCATAGCGTCCAGCTCAGTGAAGGTGTGACCTTCGAGACTGCCAACTTCAATAGGAACTGAGAATATTCCCACGTCGCCCTCTCTTCGTTAGATTATGCCAGACTCGTGGGCATTACTCCGAGCTGATCTGGTTTGCCGTCTTCGGAAGTCGCGTGATCCATAGAATTATCGCGCCGATGATAACCAGCGCGCCCCCATAGATGAACGACGACGAGTTCCCCCACTGGTCTGCCACCCAGCCGGCCATCCACGGCGAGAACGCTCCGATAAAGCTGGCTCCATAGATTAGGGACACTACCGTCGATTGCGCCTGGCCCTGCGCGACATCCATGGCTCCAGCAATGTAAATCGTGTGCAGCGAGTACAGGAACGCGCCCATGGCGAGGACTACGACGACAAGCTGTGGACCCGGCTCAGCGAACTTCAGCGACATTATGAGAAGCCCCATGACCAGCGTGCACGGGACGAGCACGATCTTTCTGCCGAATCGATCTGACAGATAGCCCATCAGCGGCTGCGCTACTATCCCGGTAACCTGCGCGCCGGACATGAACAGTCCAATGATGACCTTGTCGTAATCGAGGTCTTCGAGCAGATACACAGGCAGGAACCCCATTACCGCGTACTGACCGGAGCTGCGTAGCGCCGTCACGAACACGAGAGACAGCATCGCTCTACGTCGCAGCAGACTTGCCAGAGAAGACCCGTACTCGCGCAGTGAGGCGGTATCGGCCGCCGCTGCTGGGATATTCCTCATCATCAAATAGACAGCTATGGCGAAGAACAGCGCGGGAAAGACACTGATGTGAAGCACGTCCCGCCAGTGGAACGCTACCAGGTAGGTTCCGCTTATGAGTCCCCCCGTCAGCACCGGCCCAACCACCTCTCCAACGCTCCCTCCCGTACCGTGCAGCGAGATGGCGAATCCCCGCCTGTCCGGGAACTTGCGAGAGAGCGAGGCAATCGCGGGCGGGTGGTACAGCGACGGCCCTATGCCGACCAGCAGCATCACCGCGAACAGCACCCAGTAGCTGGGCGCGCTCCCCAACAGGTAGTATGAGACTCCCATGATTCCGAGAGACAGCATCAGCATCAGGCCTGATCTGTTCGCGAAACGGTCACCAAGATACCCGGCTACCATCGTCGTCGTTCCGCTGGTGACCCTCTGTGACGTGGCGAGCAACCCGAACTGTGTCCCCGTTAGATTCAGATCGTCCTTGATGACGGCCAATATGACCGACTGGAGACCCGAGTTGTAGATGTGCTTTACGGTGTGCCCGAGGACGACGGTGACCGCCAGTTGGTTCCGGCCTCTCCTGACATCCTCTGTGACCTCAGTAGTAACCATTTAGTCCACTATCCTCCAAGTCGAGACCTTGCATAACCCATCTCCCTCGAGGGCTGACAAGGGTAGGCAGATATAACTTTCAGCTTGAACCTCAATCAACTGGCCCCTCTCCCTCAGGGAGAGGGTTGGGGTGAGGGTGGAAAGAGCTTAATCGCAAGCTGCCAGGCACTACCCACGCCCCTCTGGATTACAGCTTTCACCAGAATCACGCAAGACGCATCACATCCCACAAGACGATATGCGGCGGCGGTTGCGAGCGACCAATCTGTACACCGGCGCCCCGATCAGGCTCACACCCGGCAGCCACATTAGAGCCCCAACCGTCGCCAGCGCGGGCAGCTTGGTCAGAAGCGCCCTGATTGCGTAGAACCCCTCGCTGATTTCACCGGAATCAGCGACGAGATATGCTGCCCGATCCATGTCTTCCCACGTGATCCCAGTTGGCGGCTCATCGAGGCTCTGGTAGGGGATCCACACGATTCTGCCACGCGAATCCATCCTCTCCAGCCATTGAACTAACCTGAGACACATGCCGCAGTAGCCATCGTAGTAGAAGACTGCCCCACCGGAGCTCACTGGTGCCGTCTGCCTTCGTACGGATACTCGGCGCCCAGCAAATCACCTTCGGCGAACCGCGTGGCCCTGAACTGGCGTATAGGATGATCGCTAGATTCACCGTGCAGGACTAGCTCCGCCATCATCCGTCCTACGACCGGAGACAGCTTGAACCCGTGCCCACTGAATCCTACGGCCCAGTAAAGCCCCTCGACCGTCTGGGACCGGTCCAGGATCGGATTGCCGTCAGGCGTCATGTCGTACAGTGAGCCGTAGCCCCCTCTGCAGATAGCTGAGTCAAAGTCCGGGAAACGCAGCTTGGCGCGATCCCAGAAGCGTGTGATCGTATCGTGATCTGCGTTCAGGCCAAATGCGTCTGGATTCGCAATCTCGGTCAGGTCTTCGAGGGCCTCCCCGCCGATCACTGTGTCATGGTCTGCGTACGTGCGGAAGTACGCTCCCGTTGTGTAGTCGATTATGTTCGTATTCAGAGACTCCAGCTGAGGCGGCCGTCTCAGATGCACCATCTGCACCCGGATCGGAGTCACCGGCAGCGACTCACCCACTGTAGCGGCAAGCTGGTGACACCACGGCCCGACAACGGCGACGACCGTTGATGTTTCGATCATTCCTGAACTCGTCTCGACTCCCGCGATCCTGCCGCCAGCTGTAACCACCCCGGTAACGGCAGTCTGCGTGCGTATCTCAGCGCCGTAGTCCCTCGCGCGGTCCGCGTAAGCGTATGTGGTAGCGACTGGGTCCGCGTGACCCGCATCCGGTTCGTACGTGCCGATTGCGATGTCTTCCGTGTTCGCTTGAGGGACCATTCCAGCCACCTCGGTTGGTGTCAGCGTCTCGATGTTGACACCAAGATCGCGGTTCATCTCGACGTTCGCTCGGACGGCGGTCTCGTCGCGCTCAGAGAACATGAGGATCCTGCCCCCCTGCACAAACCTGGGCTCGCCACCGATCGCGTCGCCGAAGTTCTCGAATATCTCTCTGGACTCTGTCGCCATCCTCACCAGTGTCGGATGAAGGTAGTGCTCGCGCACCATCGCGCCCGATCGGCCGCTTGCGCCTCCAGCGAGGTGTCCCTTCTCCACCAGCGCCACCCTGCCCGCCCCCATTCGGGCGAGCTGCATAGCAACGCTCGTTCCATTCACACCGCCACCGATTACTACAATGTCCGCAGTCCTGCTTGTCATCACGAATTTCCTTTAGGGTCTCTTCGTTTTCAGAGAACGTGTTGGGTTAAAGGACAGCAGGCCCCCTCTCCCTGAGGGAGAGGGCTGGGGTGAGGGAGAAAATTTCATAAGTCCCAGATACGCCACCATTGGGATGGTCCAGGCAGCATCTCACTCCTGACTCCTCTCCACTCACTCCTCGAAAATTGCACTTATGCAATTTTCTCGGTGAGGGTGACCTAAGCTACTCCGTCTGTATGATGGTCGATAATGAAAAGACCCTAGAATTTCCTTGCAGTGAAAGACTGGTCTCCTAACGTCTTCAGTTGAACGCAACTGGGATTGTACGGGTATGAGTCAATCCATACAATACGGCGCGACCGCCCAAGGAGGAAAACGACAAATGCCAAGTCCAGACCCGATCCCGGACCATACCCTCGAGGTGCTGAAAAGCATCCCAACTCAAACACTGATCGACGCCCTATGGGTCAAGAGCTGGCCGCAAAGCTACATAGAAGGCGCGCGACCCCTGCAGCTTGGACAGAAGATGGCAGGACGCGCGGTTACGCTCCGCTTCGTCCCACACCGCCCAGACCTCGCGGCCGACAAGCCAAAGGGAGACAAGTCAGCCGAGTACGTAGCGATTGAGCTATGTGGCCCCGGAGAAGTGCTCGTAGTGGACGCCATGAGATGGACCTACAGCTCCATCGGCGGGGACATCAAGTTCTTCAGAATGATGCAGCTTAACGCGGGCGGCCTCGTAACCGACGGCGCGGTGCGAGACAGCATCGCGCTACGAGAGTATGGATTTCCCGTGTTCAGCGCATCGACCACCGCCAAGCAGGGACCCGCCGAATTCTGGCCCTGGCAGGTGAACGACGCGATCCAGTGCGGCGGCGTTCTGGTCAGACCCGGAGACGCCGTCGTTGGCGACGACGACGGTGTCGTCGTAGTACCAAGATCAGAGATAGACGATGTCATCCAGATCGCCCACCAGCGCGAGGAGGTCGAGGAAGTAGTAAAGGCCCAGTTGGAGATCGAGAAGTGCTCACCCGGAAAGTACTACCCGTTCAACGACGAGACCTGGAGGCTGTACGAGGCCAAGACAGGCAAGAAGCGCCCAGGTTAGCGCTCTCAGCGGGTAGCTTCACCCGATACGAAATAGACTCCGCATCCTACGCTGACAGAGCTAGGCAACATGCACACACAAGCTAGAATCTCAACCAACAGGCTCCCTCTCCCTC
>JAAXHZ010000012.1 GCA_012270625.1 Dehalococcoidia bacterium
GCTGGGACAACCCCTATTGGAAGCGTCGGGGACAGGAAAGACGGTCATTTTGCAGCCTGATACGTCACGGACAGCGGGCCTCCGTGTTGCCGGTTACGAGGGGCATCTCCTGCATCTCGTCGGCGATGTCGAGGAAGGCGTTCACGTGGCCTAATGTTCGTAAACATCGCTGGCCTAAAGACCCTGAACATCGACAACCGGCGACCGTGATTGGACGTGATGATTCCGGCTGTTCGCGGTGTCAGTGAAGGCTCATAAGGTACGCGCCAATGAAAGGGCGTATCGCAAGAACGTCGATTACGGGGCTGGAGGGCTGTACAGAGAGTCGTGTCTATGGCCAGGGATGGGATGTGGACTCCGAGCGCGGTGTTGCAGGCGCTCTCCCTACAGACTGATCAATTGGAGGCAACGATTTGGATGAAAGGGCTGGTCGCAGGGTCGTGTGCAAGTGCCAAAGCTGAGATGTGCATCAGTGAATGGTCGAGGTATCGTGGTTGTGTGCAGTGGCCGTAGTTGAGATGTGCATGTTCTCGGAGAAATCGAGGGAAAACCGAGATTCGGGTTAGCTACGAGGCCGAATTTGACGAGACCGATCAAGTGCGCGACCTCAAGCGTGACGCGTCACAGACTTCACTATGTCCAGGACGGTGGAGTGTGCGACCGGAGCGAAGGGTATGGTCGGGACGACATGGACCTGGGAGCGACACCTCTGTGACCGCTGTCACACGTGACACCCGTCATGGCGTCCCAAGGGTGGAAGGCCGTTCCGGATGTCAGGGGGGCTGTACAGGAAAAGGCGTTAGTTCCGAAAACGGAAGTGGGGGCTGAAGCGAAGCTGCATCAAGATGAAAGGCCCTCTATAGGACAATCGGGGGAAGCACTTTGGTTCCGGTGCAGGTTCCGACCTCGATTCCAGTTGGCGGCTTCAGAAGTTCCGTTTTCGGAAGTGGCTGGATGGAATGAGCGAGCGGGGACCATCGGACCGACGAAGCACACAGCCGGGAGATCATGATGCACGCTTCAGACTCGGCGACCGTGTATGAAAGCCTTCGCCGGGGCTGCCGTGTGAGCTGTCTGTTTCCAGCAACTTTGGTACCTACTGCCGAACGCCCACGAGATGTAACACCAGAGGCGGAGGTCCGGTTCTTCAAGCACGTCCCTAGACTCTACGGCTATCAGCCATTCATGGAGATTGTGATTGATGCAGGATCTCGCCATCCGCCCCTGCTCCCCTGTGCCGGGCATCAGGACTACGCCTGTAGTCGCACTTCGATATGGCTTCCAGCCGGTCGTAGAGAGACCGGCGTCGCATGGCAAGACCTTGGCGGACCACGCCGAACCTGCTTCTGTCGTGGAGCGTGAAGGTGCCGTCGAAGCGACTCAGGCAGGAGAACTCCACGTGCGAGAGATGCGCGTCCGCGTCAAGGAAGAACGTGGCAGCAAGTTGGCATTCGTCAGGCCTCCGCCGCCATACGGCGGAACACTAGTGCTCCAACATCATAGTAT
>JAAXHZ010000013.1 GCA_012270625.1 Dehalococcoidia bacterium
ACTCCGGGCGCTTCTTCGACCAGCCCCTGCCCACCTCGTGGTAGCGGGCCGTGATGGTTAGCCCCTTGTCCTCGCAGTAAGCTTCCATCTCTCCTATCTGCTCGGAGATGGAGGTCTTGTCTTCTCCGTCCTGGCTCTTGTCCGATACGCGGGCGTAGATGGCTGCCCGATTCGCCTCCGTTTTCCTGTTGGTTATTCTCGCCATGATTGCCTCCTCTCGCATTCTCTGAAATCAAAAAAGACCCGCCTCCTGTCGGGAGCGGGTCTGCGAGTAGTACAATCTAGTCGCATCACCTGTTACCGCAGGTGGCGCCACGGCCCGGGGTGTTAGCGCACCGCCGGGTCAACTTTCTGCTCTCCATTTTACCCCGTTGAGCTGGGGGCAGTCAAAGCGTGTCTCGGCGTTGCTTACGGAGCCAACGGCGCACTCGTTCACTCCTCTGAGCCGTCCTCAAAGGGAGCGCCTCACAGCTCCATCGCCTGCCTTGTCCGGTCAAGCTCCCCTGCCAGGAGCGCCTCGTCGGGTAGGGTTATCCGGTACTCCCCGGCCATCACGTGGTTAGGCAAGCCTTCGAGGGCGTAACGCGCCAGCGACTCGTCCTTCTCGGAGCACAGGATCAGGCCCACGGGCGGGTTCTCTCCCTCCCGGACCCAGTGTTCCCGCGCGTAGCTCAGATAGAGGTGCATCTGACCGGCGTCGGCGTGGGTGAAGGCCCCAATCTTCAGGTCGATGACCACGAGGCATCGCAGCCCCCTGTGGTAGAACAGCAGGTCAACCCTGTACCACCTGTCGCCGATGCGGAGCCGCCTCTGCCGTCCCATGAAGCAGAAGTCGCCACCCAGCTCCATGAGGAAAGTCTCCAGATGGCGGATGAGCGCTTCCTCAAGGTCGCTCTCCGAGTATTCATCCTTGAGGTCGAGGAACTCCAGGACGAAGGGGTCCTTGATCTCCTCCTGGGGCAGAACGACGTCTTCCGTCCTAGGCTTTCGTCCCTCGGTCAGCATGGCAGCCTTGTTCTTCGAGAGGGCCGTGCGCTCGTAGAACTGGGAGCCGATCTGTCGGTCGAGTTGACGGACCGACCATCCTCCCCGTAGGGCCTCGGCCTCATAGAACTCGCGGGCCTGCTCGTTCCTGACCGACAGGAGCCGCACATAGGCGGACCAGGGCAGTGGAAAGGCCGCGAGGAGGTCGTCGAAGTCCATCTTGACGGAGGTGGGTTCGAAATCTCCAGACGGCGTCTGGAGAATCTGCCGCCGAGGGAGTGAAACCGATTTTCCAGACAGTGTCTGGCGAATTCGTTCGGGCTGGTATGAGACGTAGAACAGTCGCATGTTGTAGATGTTCTGACTGGAGAAACCGCGGCCGAACCGCACGGTCAGATCCTCGGCCAGCTTCTCGACCAATGCCGCTCCGTACTCCGCCCTATCTTCTCCCGACTGCTCGAACTCGACGATGCGATGTCCGATCAGCCAGTACGCGGCGGTCATGGCGGCGTTCACCGAACGGGCGGCCGACTCCCTGGCCGCGTCGATGATCTTTGACACATCCCCGTAGACGGCCTCATACGGAGCGTCAACCCTGCCTGGCGTCACTGGCATCATAGATGACGGTTTCGGCTGCATCAGGATTCCGCCTTCGATTGCTTGCCATCGTGTCGCGCGTCTGGAACCGAGTCCTTCTTAGACTCAGCCTGCGCGTCACTGGTGGCATACTTGACCATTAGGGTCACGACGCGCCGGAGCCGGTCCTCGGCGTCGGCGCCGGGATTGGAGAAGACTCTGATTGCGCCGATCGCCGATAAGTTTCCTCCGGACCTCTTCTTCTGTCGCTTGTCGACTTTCATTGCTTGTAGTCGCGGCGGCGTCTCTCCGTGCCGCTGGCACCTCGCCGCCTCCTCGCAGTTGAGCTCGTGCGTTCGAGTGTGAGCAGTCCGACAACCCATGCCAACCACATATAACGGGGGTCACGCATGACAGCGGTGACACGCATGACACTCGTTATGACGTATGGGAAATCTGGGGGCTGTTCGGGGTGTCGTGGGCGTGTACAGGAAAAGGAAGTTGCTCCCCCGGAATGAAGCGTAGTCATTCCATAGCTGAAACAGCGTCGAAAGCCCCCTACAGGACAGTCGCAGTAAGCACTTTGGTTCCACATCGGGTTCCGGCCCCGTCGGACAGTCGCAGCTAGGAAAGTTTGTAGAAGTGCAATCGGGAGGATTGGGGGTGAGTGGACAACGCCCCCTTCGGAAGTTGTAGAAGTGCAATCGGAGAGAACGGGACGATGAACGAAGGGAAGTTGTACCCGGACCAGAGTAGAAGTCTCGAAAATCTGCGGCACGTGCGGCTTATGGCGCTGCTGTGGGACATGATGAACTCAGAAAGTATCGAGAAGTCGGCCCTGGGCCAGGACGATCCCGCTTGATGGGATCGCCAGCAGCAACGCTGCGGCCAGCGGTATCAGCCTTCTGGTAAGTGGTAATCGGATTCTCGATTGCGGTGACAACACCTCGCCGCTACCTCGCAGTTGATCGGCCGAAGTTCGTTCATCCGAGTGTGGGGAGGACGAGGACCCACTCCAACGACATATAACGGGTGTCACGCATGACACTCGTTATGACGTAGGGGAATCCGGGGGTTGTTCGTGGTGTCAGGGGGCTGTACAGGAAAAGGCGTTAGTTCCGAAAACGGAAGTGGGTGGAATATTGAAGCTGAATCGGGGTGAAAGGCCCCCTACAGGACAATTGGAGGAAGCACTTTGGTTCCGGTGCAGGTTCCGGCGGTAATTCCAATTGCCAACTACGAAAGTTCCGTTTTCGGAAGCGGGCCATCGGGGTGGCAACTTCCGTTTCCCAGCTACGAAAGTTCCGTTTTCGGAAGTGGGCTTTCGAAGGGGTGAAAGAGAGGCCCTGATCGGGGACAAACCGCAGGCTGAAGAGCTCACAGGACATTTGCGAGGGTGCGAGAGAGTGCTTCTGGAAGTAGTGGGATAGGGGTGGGTTCGAGGATCCTGGTCTCGGGCATCGGCGGGCATAGGGACTGACGTTAGACGGCTAGGTCTGGTAATGTGATGAGATGATGAACCATAGCGAGATAGTCAGCTTCATTTGGGGTGTCGCCGACCTGATACGCGACACGTTCAAGCGTGGCAAGTACCAGGATGTCATTCTGCCGCTGACCGTGCTGCGCCGGCTCGATTGTGTTCTGGCGCCCACGAGGGAGGACGTTCTCCAACGGCAGGCGGAACTGAAAGGCCGGGGACTCGAAGACCTCCACAGGCAGCTCTGCCGGGCGTCCGGGTTTGCGTTCTACAACACCTCTCAGTACGATTTCGAGAGGCTGCTCGCGGACGCTCCCAACGTGGCCCCGAACCTCCGGAACTATATCGCGGGCTTCAGTGAGAACATGCGGGAGGTGTTGGAGAGGTTCGATTTCGACAACACCATCAGCAGACTCGACGAATCAGGGCTCCTCTTCCAAGTGTTGGAGAGATTCGGGGGAGTAGACCTGCATCCGGACCAGATCGACAACGCGGCGATGGGCACGATCTTCGAGGAGCTCATCCGCAGGTTCAACGAAGCGCTGAACGAGAACCCCGGCGAGCACTTCACTCCACGCGACGTCGTCCACCTGATGGTCGACCTGATGCTGGCGGGAGATGATGCGAGCATCGAGGGCAAGGGCGTCGTACGCACCGTCTATGACCCGTGCTGCGGCTCCGGTGGGATGCTGACGATTGCCAAGGAGCGGGTCAATCTCGGCCGCCGCGAGAACGGCAATCTGCTGCGGGGTCCGGTGAATCAAGATGCCGAGATTCATCTCTTCGGCCAAGAGGTCAACCCTGAGACGTGGGCGGTTTCGAAGTCGGATTTGTTCATCAAGGACCCAACGGGCCGGGATGCTGACAACATTGCCTTCGGGACGACGCTGTCCAACGATGCCCACGCCGCGCGGAGCTTTGACTATCTCATCGCCAATCCGCCGTACGGAAAGGACTGGAAGCGGGACGAGCGCTCGGTTCGCGCTGAACACGACCGCGGAGCGATGGGCCGGTTCGGACCGGGCCTGCCTCGCATCAGTGACGGACAACTCCTGTTCCTGCTTCACATGCTGGCCCACATCAAGGATCTGGAGGAAGGTGGCTCGCGTATCGCTATCATCATGAACGGCTCACCGCTGTTCACCGGCGACGCTGGCAGCGGTGAGAGTGAGATCCGCCGCTACATCTTCGAGAACGACCTGCTGGAGGCTCTGATAGCCCTGCCTGAGCAGCTCTTCTACAACACCGGCATCGCCACCTACGTCTGGCTCCTCACGAATCGCAAGACCCCGGAGCGCCAGGGCAAGGTCCAGCTCATCGACGCGTCGTCTTTCTGGGAGCCCATGCGAAGGAGTCTTGGCGACAAGCGTCGTGAGATAACTCATGGGAAGGCTGAGGACATCCTGAAGCTGCTCGTCGATTACCGCGACGGCGACACTCGTGTCGTGACGAAGAATGGAAGTCAGGAGGAGGCCGTCGTGAGCCGCGTCTTTCCAACGTCTCACTTCGGCTATCGTAAGATCACCGTCGAGCGTCCGCTGAGGCTTAACTTCCTCGCGAGCTCGGATCGCATAGCTCGGCTTGAGGAGGAAAGGGGCTTCCAGTCGCTGGCGAAATCGAAGAAGCGCGGGTACGCGGCGGATCAGGAAGAGGCTCAAGGACTGAAGTTGCAGAGGGCGCTCCGCGAGTTGCTAAGCGATCTGCCTGAGACGACTGTATCTGACAGGAAGGCCTTTGAAGTCATGCTCGAAGATGCGCTGAAGAAAGCCGACTTGAAACTGCCAGCCCCGGCCAAGAGGGCCGTCCTCAATGCCCTCTCGGAGCGCGACGAGAACGCCGCCGCCTGCCTCGACCGAAACGATGAGCCCGAGCCGGACCCCGAGCTGCGCGACACTGAGCGGGTGCCGCTTGCGGAGGGCGTCGAAGACTTCTTCGAGCGCGAAGTCAGGCCCCACGTACCCGACGCTTGGATCGACGAGTCCAAGCGTGACCCCAAGGACGGCGAAGTGGGCGTTGTCGGCTACGAGATTAACTTCAACCGTCACTTCTACAGGTACACCCCGCCGCGTCATCTCGAAGATATCGAGCGTGACATTCAAGCCATCGAAGCGGACATCGTGCGTATGCTAGGCGAAGTGACCGGGACCGCCAGCTAGCTCCCCGGCACGATGGAAAGCGGTCATGGCACTTGGTTGGGTTACCCCAGATTGACGACTCAGCCGAGAGCCTTGTAAAATGTCGGCATCCTTATCGAGAACGCCGACATTATCAAACTATGACCGTTGATCTCAACCCAGAGGACCTCCGCGAAGCCGGTATCGGCAACTTCTTTCGTCCAAGCCAACTGGAGCAACTGGGTATCCCCTACCACAAGCTTCGGCAACTTGAGGCTCAGAAAGCCGTCGAGCGTGTGGGCCGCGGACTCTACCGGCTTACAGACGCCGAGCCGACCGAACGCTACTCAATAGCTTCCGTCTGCGCTAGAGTCCCCAATGCCATCGTCTGTCTGCTTTCGGCGCTACAGGTGCATGAGATCGGCACGCAGCTCCCTCGCCAAGTCTGGATCGCCATTCCACACAAGGCGCGACCTCCCCGGCTTGAGGGAACCGGGATTCGGCTGGTCCGCTTCAGCGGCGCAGCCTTGAGCTATGGCGTACAGGAAACAACGTTCGAGGACGTGCCTGCCCGCATCACATCCCCAGCGCGTACGGTGGTCGACTGTTTCCGGTTCGAGCGCCTGATTGGGCGAGAGGCCGCGCTTGAAGCCCTGCAAGATGCTATTCGAGATAGCAAAGTGACCACCAGCGACTTGGATAGAGTGCTGGGCGCTTTGCCCTCGCGCCGCCTTAGCACCATCCTGGAGACCGGCGTGCTATGAGTTCCAACATTGCTGATTCGATCAAGGCGCGTCTTCTCAACGAGGCTAGAGGGGGTGGGACGGAGTTTGAACTCTTCCTCGTCCGCTACGCCTGCGAGCGCTTCCTCTACCGGCTAGGTGAGTCTGCAATGCGGAACAGGTGCATCCTGAAAGGTGCGACCCTCCTGGCACTGTGGATGAAGGAACCCTATCGCGGCACACGCGACATCGACCTGCTGGCGTTTGGTGAGAGTGATGAGGAGACCATTCGCACGATCATCACGACTGTCTGCTCCGTCCCGTGCGAAGAGGACGGGATCACATTTGACCTTGAGACATTACGGGTCTCGCCGATTCGAGACAATCAGAGATATCAAGGACAGCGGGCCAACTTGCACGCCCGGCTTGGCACGGCACGAATAGCAGTACAGGTGGACTTTGGCTTCGGCAATGCCGTTACCCCGGTTGTCGACGAGGAACGTCTGCCTACGCTCATCGGTGGCATTCCGGCGCCGATGGTGCGCACATATCCGCGAGTTGCCACTATCGCCGAAAAGTTTGAGACCATGGTGCAGTTGGGGACTCGCAACAGCCGCATGAAGGACTTCTACGATGTGTGGGCTTTATCGGAGACCTTCGCATTCGACGGAGCCGAGCTCCGGGACGCGGTCGAACGCTGCTTCGAGCGGCGGGGAACGGCGTGGAGTCAAGCTACACCCGAGGCCCTCACACCGGCCTTCTACTCAAACGCCGACCTACAGGACCGCTGGCAATCCTATGGGCAGGACGGCCTACTGTTGAGTTCGCCACCGGCCGCGTTCGAAGACATCGGGGGCAGAATACAATCATTCCTTGGGCCTCTACGCGAGAGTGTCTTGGTAGGACATCCTTTCAAACTGCACTGGCCGCCAGGCGGAACTTGGAAGCCTCGAACTGAATCGGCAGGTAGGAGATAGAGATGACTAGTGAGATCACTCGCCCTGGGTATGACCCACTGCGCCCACATCAAGATTCGCTTACGCGCACACTTGCTCTATTGAACAGCAGCGGCTTTGCGATTGTGATGCGTCAAATGCAAGAACAACAAGCCGAGATTAATAGGATGTTCGAAAGTTCGCTCATCGCCCACTATGCCGAGTTTTCCAAGGCCGCCCGACAACTATATGACTTGAGTTTGAGCACGACTTTCGCTCCGAACATACTTGAGCAGGCTCACGCCACATGGCTTTCAGAGCTACATCGCGTCGCCATGCCCTCTGAACACTTGGCACAAGTCGCTCAGATAGCATTGTCCGACATCGCATACGATGTATCTGTAATAGAGCGCTTTCTGTCCCAGTTCAATTACGATGTATTGGGAAATCATCTCAACGTCCAACTATCGATTATCTCTGATGTGGAAGGTGCAATGTCATCATTGTGGACTTCATATCACGGGTTGGCAGAATCATTTGTCAGCGTAGATGACTTTGTCCAACTTCCATCATTTGTCTTGCCGGAAGCTACACAAGGGCTGAGGGTTAAGGGTCGTGCACTAAAATCACTCCAGCTTTCGCCACAGCTAGCAAGTGATGATGCACCGTCCGAGACGGTGATAATCCAAGAGGACCACGGAAGTACTGTAGGACTATCCTCTCTCTTAGGAGAGATAGACCCCGACCTTGTACCCCTATATGTCGGTGCGGTGGAATCTTTAGATGGAACTAATCCAGATCGCGAGAGGCATGTCCTGACTTCTCTGCGAACGCTCTGGGATGAAGTGTTTCGCGTGATGGCCCCTGATAGTAAGGTCACGGCTTGGGCTGAGGCCCAGGCACCATCGAATGAAGAATACTTCCATGAGGAACGTCCTACAAGACGTGCAAGATTAGCGTATGTGCTGAGGAACGTGAATTGTGACCCTATAACACAGTATGTCGACGCGAACGTTAGGGCGGCCTTGAAGCTTCACGATCTCTTTCAACGCGTCCACAACAAGAGGTCAGGCCTTAACCAAGAACAGCTTCGCATTGTTCTTCTCGACACTAGTGCTCCAACATCATAG
>JAAXHZ010000014.1 GCA_012270625.1 Dehalococcoidia bacterium
CCCCACCGCACATGGGACGGTTACCCGGGTATTTGCGCAGGGCCTCTAGCGCCTGAACTGTATCTTCTTGAACGACTCTGAGTAGAGCATCCCGCTGCCGACTGAGCCGTGCCGACGCCACTCCTGCATTCGTGGGAGAAGCTCAGTGTAGGGGCGTCCGCCAGTCTGTGTGTGGTGCTCAGCCAGCGCTTTGACAGCCGTCTCCATGTGGTCGGTAACGTCTATAAACACGTCAGGCTCCGGGTGGCCCATAATCCAGACCTCGGCGACTTTGTGCGGCTCGAACCCCTCGTCCAGAAGCTCCGGGAACGTCATGTGGTCTCTCGCCGTGGGGAATACCGCGGCGAGAGCGGCCTCACCTGCCGCGAGATGGTCAGGATGTCCGACTCCCCAGCCGCCGTCGAGCACTCGCAACGGGTACTGGCAGATAACGACGTCCGGCTTGTGCCTGCGTATCTCGCGCGCGATGTCGCGGCGTACGTCCAGCGTTGGCTGGAGATAGCTGTCCGGGTATCCAAGAAACGCCACGTCTTTCAAGCCGAGTACCTTGCCTGCGTTGATCTGCTCCTCGCGACGTGTCGCAGACAGCTCTCTTTCGCTGATCTCGCGGTCTGAGCTGCCCTTGCTGCCGTCTGTGCACAGGACGTAGGTCATCTCCCAGCCCTCATCACACAGTTTGGCGACGGTGCCTGAGCAGCCGTACTCGGCGTCGTCCGCATGAGCGATAACCACCATCCCGCGAGAGAATTCGTTTTCGGTCTCCATTTACACTCCCTTGGTTATCAGTATTCGTACTGTATTCATGAGCCGTTTAGCCGACTGCCGCAAACAGGGCCTCACTTGCGTGTTGAATCGCGTCCATGACGGGCGCAGGATACACGCCGATGAGAGCCATGCCGAACAGCAGGATTCCCAGCAGCCCTACTGTCACCCTCGGGACTCGTATGACTCCCGACACCGTCGGCTTCTCAATGTACATCTGTCGGATCACCTGTAGATAGTAGTAGAGCGATATGAGGCTAGTGAAGATTGCCAGGCCGGCCAGCCAAAGCAGACCCTGAGCTGCCGCCGCGCTGAACAGGTAGAACTTGCTCACAAATCCAGCGAAGAACGGCAGTCCCGCAAGTGAGAACAGTGAGGCAGCAAGCACCAGTGACAGGAAGGGCGCGCGTCGAGACGAGCCAGCGAGATCGGATATGTTGTCGAGTCCGGTCTCGTTGTAGAAGGCCGCAAGGCACAGAAACGCGGCGGAGTTGGTGACTCCGTATGCTACGAGGTGAAACATCAGGGCATTTGACGCAAGATGTGACACTTGTTTCTGTATCTCTCCGTCAGGACCTACAGCAGCCAGCCCTGCGAGTCCCATCAGCAGGTAGCCCACATGACCGATGCTAGAGTAGGCCAGCAGTCGCTTGAGATTGGTCTGCGCAAGGGCAACGAGGTTGCCAATGGTCATGGTCAGGGCTGCCAGAATAGCCAGAATAAGCTGCCAGTCAGCTATTATCGGCAGCAGTGACTCCGTGAAGAACCTCAGAGCGAGTGCGAACGCCGCCGCTTTAGATGCCACTGCCAGAAAGGCGGTTATAGGTATTGGAGCGCCTTCGTACGCATCCGGGGCCCACATGTGGAATGGGACCGCCGCGACCTTGAATCCGAGGCCAGCGATTATCAGGACGAGGCCGACAAGCACTCCGGGGCTTATCTCACGCGCCACACTGAGCGCGCTCGCGATCTCATCGAATCTCGTCGTACCCGTAAGTCCGAACATCTGGCTGATTCCGAACAGCAGCAGCGCCGACGAGACCGCGCCCAGCAGGATGTACTTCGTGCCGCCTTCATTCGACTTCGGGTTGTAGCGGTCGAATGACACAAGCACGTAGAGGCTGAAGCTCAGCAGCTCGAGTGAGATGTACGCCGTCAGCAGCTCTCGCGAGGCTGACATCAGCATCATCCCGACAACGGCGAAGACCAGGATGGCGTAGTACTCTCCTGGGTACTCCAGGTTCTTGCGCACGTACTCGATGGACGACAAGACGATCACGATGCCCATCATCAGGAACACGGATCTGAAGAACAGAGAGTAGCTGTCGATGGAGATGAGGCCGTCGTACAAGCTGTCAGTTGTGCTCCACTGAAGGGCCAGCATGATTGCGAGCGTGATCGCCAGGCCGATCGCAGCGACGTAGCCCAGCAAGTGTTTCCTATCTCTGCTGGTGACGAAGTCGAGTGTCAACACGACGAACGCCAGTCCGGTTGCCATGAACTCTGGGAGAAGGAGCAGGAAGTTGTTGCTCATCCCACTTCTCCGAACCTGGCTAGAATCTCGAACACGCCGCTCTCGATTATGCGAATGAATGGAAATGGGAACAGGCCCACGAGCAGAATGAACCCTGCCAGCACCAGTGTCGATACCCTTTCGAATCCACTGGCGTCGGTCTGGTCTGCCCATCGCTCACTCATTGGACCGAAGAAGACTCTTGCGAGCAGCCTTAGAATGTATATGGCCGTTATCGCCGCGCCAATGATGCCAAGCACCCCCAGAATCGGATAGGTCTGGAAGAGTCCGAGGAAGACCAGCAGCTCGGCCACGAAGCCACTGAGTCCGGGCAGGCCCAGAGAGGCAAGCCCAGCGATGGCGAACATCGTGGCTGTGAATCCCATTCGCTTTGCGAGTCCGTCGAGTGTATAGATGTCGCGAGTGTGAGTCCTGTCGTATATCACTCCGACCACCGCGAAGAATAGGGCGGTCATGACGCCGTGGCTGAACATCTG
>JAAXHZ010000015.1 GCA_012270625.1 Dehalococcoidia bacterium
GTCATGACGCCGTGGCTGAACATCTGCAACACGGCTCCGCTGAATCCCAGGGGGTTGAGCGTGGCGATTCCCATCAGGACGTAACCCATGTGGCTTACGCTAGAGTACCCGATGACGTACTTGAGGTCGTTCTGGCCGATCGCGGACCAAGCCCCGTACAGGACGTTGACGGTTCCCAGCCCGATTAGCACGGGCATCCAATCCTGCGCGCCGTCGGGCATCAGCATCATCCCAATACGGATGATTCCGAACGCTCCCAGCTTCATCAGTACGCCCGCGTGAACCATGCTCACTGCTGTCGGGGCGGCAACGTGTCCGTCCGGTGACCAGGTGTGGAACGGCCACAGGCCCGCCAGTACACCGAATCCAACCATCAGGAAGGGGAAGAACACTCGCTGAAAGCCCTCTGAGAAGGTCACATCTCCAAGAGCTATCAGGTCGAATGTGCCCAAGCCAGCCTCGACGAATATGGCGAGCAGGGCTACCCAGATCAAGACACTGCCTGCCACGAGATAGATCATCAGCTTCATCGCGCCGTATTCCTTGGCGCGGCTGAACGTCGGGAACTTCGAGCTGCTTCCCCAGACGCCGATCAGCAAGTACATTGGCAGCACGGCCAACTCGTAAAAGAAAAAGAAGAAGAACATGTCCAGCGTGACGAATACGCCGAACACGCCGGATAGAAGGAGAAGGTACAGAACGAAGTAGTCCTTGGCTCGATCGCCGATGTTCCATGACACCAGAACTCCTGTGAACAGCACTATGCCTGTCAGGAGGACCATGGGTGCGGCTATGCCATCGATGCCGAGATGAAGGGTGACGGCGTGATCGCCAAGGGGCCAAGGTCCGGGCATCGAGAGCCACTGCCAGACTCGCTCGAACTGAATGCCGCCTGCGGAGTGATCGTAAGCCAGGAACACGTAGATCGACAGGAGGCCGGTCAGCAGCGCGGTCGCAGCTGCCGTCATACGGACGGCCCTCACCCTGCTGCCCGGCGTGACAAGAATCACTCCTGCTCCTACCAGAGGCAGCGCTATCAGCAGAAACAGGGCATATGGATCGAATCCGATCATTCTAGGTCTGAACGATCCACCAGATTAGGGCCAGAGCAATGATGCCTGCTGCCATCGCCATACCGTAGTTGTAGATCCGGCCAGTCTGCACGAACTTCATGCGAAAACCAGAGCTTTTCACACTGTCGGCAGAGCCGTCCACGGCAGTGTCGTTCACCACCACGCGGTCGAATGTCGCGACCAGTCGGCCAAGCACCAGCACGATACGGTCGATCACCCACTGGTACACTTCGTCGATGTAGTATTTCGCGGCGAGCACCCGGTGAACCGTTGGCAGTCGGCTGATCATGCTTTCGGGCGAAACAGTCCCTCGAACGTATGCTGCCCAACCAGCCCACAGCCCGATCGCTGCCAGGATGAGTGACGCGACGCTTAGCCAGACGTTCAGGTGGAACTTGCCGTGTCCATCTATGAAGGCCGCGAATCCGTCGTAGCCGTCACCGAATCCGAACGCGAGTAAGCCTACTCCAATCGTGGGGACGGCGAGCAGCAGCAGCGGTACTGTCATGGCGCGCGGCGACTCGCGCACATCGGAATGGTCAGACCTCGGTTCTCCGAAGAACGTGTAGAACGTGAGCCGGGCCATATACAGAGCGCTGAGCAGTACGCCCACCAGGGCCAATATGATGAACGCCGGATGGCGGTGCTCCAAGACTCGGAGCAGCACCTCATCCTTGGTAAAGAATCCCGCTAACGGGATGATTCCCGCGAGGGAGGCGGCTCCGATTGCGAAGGTCCAGCCTGTGACAGGCATCCGGCGTCTGAGACCACCCATCTTGCGTATGTCAGTCTCTTCGTGCATGGCGTGCATGACGCTGCCAGCGCCGAGGAACAGCATTGCTTTCGCCACGCCGTGGGCGACCAGGTGGAACAGGGCCGCGCCAACGCCGCCTGCTCCCAGAGAGAGCATCATCAGTCCGAGATGGCTGATGGTGGAGTAGGCCAGCACTCGCTTAATGTCAGTGACGACCAGCGCGATTGTTCCCGCGAACACGAACGTCACGACGCCCACGGACGCGACGATTACGAGCACTGTCATGGCCAGCTCGAACATTGGCATCATGCGGGCAACAAGATAGACACCGGCGGCGACCATGGTCGCCGCGTGAATCAGGGCGCTCACGGGTGTTGGGCCTTCCATAGCGTCTGGCAGCCAAACGTGGAATGGCACCTGAGCAGACTTTCCCATCGCGCCCAGGAATATCAAAAGCATGGCAGCGTTCAATGTTCCCTGCTCGATGCCGCCGTTCTGCGCAATGTGAATCAGAGTGGAGATGTCGAACGTCCCGGTGGCCCTGAAGAGCAGGACGATTCCGATCAGTAAGCCGACGTCGCCGATTCGCGTCGTGATGAATGCCTTCTTTGCCGCCTCCGCTGCCGACCTACGCTCGTACCAGAAGCCGATGAGCAGATACGAGCCGAGGCCCACGAGCTCCCAGGTGATGTACAAGAAGACAAGGTTGTCGGCCAGAACCAGCGCCAGCATAGCCGCAACGAACAGCGAATGGACTGCGTAGTAACGTCCAAGGCCGGGATCGTACTGGCCGCCGTGTTTCATATACCCGAGGGAATATATCTGCACCAGCAGGGCGACGAAGGTGACCAGGCCCAGCATGGTGACAGAGATCTGATCGACGGTCACGCCCCAGGTCAGCGTCGTCTCGCCGACGCTCAACCACCGGATGCTGAGTTCAGCCGCTCCGGATGCCAGCAGGTCTGCCAATACAAACCAGAACAGCACGAATCCGATAAGAATCGCAACGATGGACAGTGGGGCGCCCTGGAGCGGGAGGTGGCGACGGAAAGGGAAGACTATAAAGAAAGCGCCCGCGCTCAGCGCGGGTATTACCCAA
>JAAXHZ010000016.1 GCA_012270625.1 Dehalococcoidia bacterium
CTGCTGAACACACGTCTGACGGTCTCGATGTTGTGGTTGAGCGTATCCGGCTGTGAGTCCATTACCGTCGCCAGCGCATCCCAGTTGCCTTCGAAGTCTGGAATCAACAGCTCTACCCTGCACTCGGGCAGCCTCTTGCGAATCTGTCGTACACACTGCGCGAATATGAACGCGCCCCCATCCGGCAGATCGTCTCTGTTGACCGAAGTGATCACAGCGTATCTCAGCCCCATACGCTCCACGGTTTCAGCAAGACGGATCGGCTCCTCGAGGTCGAGTCCGACCGGCACTCCTGTCGTCACCGCGCAGTATGAGCACGCCCTGGTGCAGATGTCGCCCAGTATCATGAACGTCGCGGTTCCACGCTCCCAGCACTCTCCAATGTTGGGACAGTGCGCCTCTTCACACACCGTGTGAAGCTGCTCGGACCTGAGCATGTCCTGAAGGCGCAGGTAGTTCGGCCCTCCGGGCATCCGTACCTTGAACCACTCTGGAAGACGACGTTGTACTGCCATTCGCTCCCCCTGTCTGCACTGCCCTGATAATACCAGATCGGCGCCAGCCGGTTCGTGGCTGACTTACATGGCCCCTGTGCTATATTGAATTCCGAAGGCAATATCTCGGTAAACGTGATGATAACCAAAGCACATACCAAACAGACGATCCGGCGAGACTATCCCTCGCATGGGCAAGAACCCGAGTACGCCGAGCTTCTACTCGGCGAAATGGACGAGCTAGGCGACACGTCGGCGGTATTCGAGGGCCAGACGATCAACGTCGCGGGCGGTATCCCGGGTGAGCGAGTCATAGCCCGGATCCACCGCTACCGACGAAGACGTCAGCACCGAGTCTCCGGGATAGCGCAGACGGTTCTCACTCCGTCTCCTGACCGCGTCATACCGGAGTGCGGCTACTACGGCGCATGCTCAGGTTGCCAGTGGCAGCACATATCCTATCCATACCAGCTCGATCTCAAGCGCCAGCGAATAGTGCGTGAATTCGCTAGGTACGAGTCTCTCAGCGGAGTTCACGTCAGTGAAACATTGCCGGCTCCCACTGGGTTCTACTACCGCAATCACGCGCGGTTCACTGTGCGCCGGGGTGGCCAGCTTGGTTTCTCCAACCGGATCACACGCCGCTTTGTAAGAATAGACCACTGCATGTTGATGTCCCCTGCCATTAACAACACGGTCACTGAGTTTCAGGATCGCGCCGGAGAGACTACCAACATGTCGGTCAGAGTCGGCGTTAACACCGGCGACCTGCTGATCCAGCCCACGTTTCAGAACCCAGACATTGGCGTTCCGTCAGGTCAGACACATTACAGAGAGCGGATGGGACACACGGATCTGAGGATCGCCTCCCCCTCATTCTTCCAGGTCAACACCGCTCAAGCCATCAACCTCATTGACATCGTTAAGACCAGGCTGGATCTCCGTTCCAAAGACGTACTAGTGGACGCCTACGCTGGTGTCGGCGTGTTCGCGATCCTTCTCGCGCCTTTCGTGTCCAGGGCCGTTGCGATCGAAGAATCGGCCTCCGCCATCCAGGACGGCAAGTACAACGCAGCCGACTTGCAAAACGTAGAGTTCGTTCAACTCAAGACCGAAGAAGCGCTCGCCGACCTCGTACGGATCTGTAGTCTCGAAGCAGCCCCGGACGCAGTCATTCTCGACCCTCCCCGCGTCGGCTGTCACCCCGCCGCACTTGAATCGCTCGTCGATCTCGCTCCCCAGCGCGTCGCCTATGTTTCATGCGATCCACCTTCATTGGCGCGGGACCTCGACATCCTGACTCGCGGCGGCTACAGCGTGTCGGACGTCCAGCCTGTGGACATGTTTCCTCAGACATACCATGTAGAGTCTGTCACGACTCTGCTGAGATACGACACGGAAACGACTGAGGACTGACTTTGGCCGGCAATCTCAAGATTACCCTGCTCTCCTCATCAGCCAGGAGACGCGAAATCATCGGTCAGACCTTCGACGGCGTTTGGATCGATAACTCCAGAGCAGACGAACCCCGACCTGAGCCTTTGGAAGCTGCGCGCGACTACGTAGTCAGATCGGCTGTCGCTAAACTCGGTTCTCCGCCGTGGAATCGCTCCGAAGGGTTTCTTGTCAGCGCGGATACCGTCGTCGTTCTAAACGGCGACATACTCGGCAAGCCCGGCTCGAAAGACGAAGCGCGCTCCATGCTGGAGAGGCTCGACGACACCTGGCATGAAGTAATCACGGGTGTAGCGGTTCTCGACACCTTCACGGGCACGCTGGTCACCGACGCCGAGTCATCCCTGGTAAGGACTCGCTCGTTCACTGACCGGGAGATCAACGACTACGTATCCGGCGTCGAGCCTTACGACAAGGCAGGTGGCTATGCCGTTCAGGACGACAAGTTCAAGCCTGTGCTCAAGACCGAGGGCTGCTATCTGAACATCGTCGGTCTTCCGTTGTGCTTGGTGTGTATGCTGATGAGACGTCTTGGCGCAGCAGTCGAATTGCGGGACTTGAGCGGCATCCCCTACTATGGCAGATGCGCCGACTGCAAGCTCGCCAACATCGTGGAGGGTCTGTCGTGAATATCCTGGGGATGGGGCCGATGGAGATCCTTGTGATCCTTCTGCTCGCCTTCATTTTTCTGGGGCCGGAGCGCATGTCCGACGCCGCGCGACTTCTTGCAAAGGCTGTAAGAGAGGGACGCAATTTAGCCTCGTCCATACCTCGCGTCGTGGTCGAGGACGACGACATCAAGGTAGTCGAGCGCGGGAAGTCAACAAGTCTCATCGACGATCGACCTCCCCAGCCCTCTCAACCCCCGGCTCAAGACGCCCCGGAAGATAACGTCGACAACGACGGCCCTGTGCCTTTCTCACGCGGGTCAGCCACCTCTCAGAGCTCGAAGACCGCCGACTCGCGCACCGATGGTCAACCGCAATGAACGACGAGGGCGCCCCACTGCGGACCCACCTGCTGGAGCTGAGACGACGACTGACCTACGCGGCGGTGTCTGTGCTCGTTACGACGGCTGTCGCATTCGTCTTTCACGAGCAGATATTGGTTCTGCTGATGGAGCCTGCCCAGCAGTTCGTTGAAATACCCACCGGCAAGCCGATCTATACAGAGCTCACCGAGTTTATATCCGTCGCCGCCAAGACCTCGCTCATAGTCGGATTCTTCGTGTCTCTTCCGTTCGTTCTGTATCAGATAGTGATGTTCGTAGCGCCCGGTCTGAATCCGAAGGAGCGCAGGTATCTCTACGTGCTGATGCCCGCGAGCCTGCTGGCCTTCGTGGCTGGGGCGGCCTTCGGATACAGAGTGCTCTTTCCACCGATGGTGGACTTTCTGCTTAACTTTGGATCGGACGTCGCCATTCCCTTCATCAGCATCCGCAGCTACGTCAATCTGATGCTGACACTGCTGTTTTGGATGGGTGTGATCTTCGAGATTCCGGTCGTTATATTCTTCCTGGCGAAGATCGGCCTAGTCTCACCGGAGGCGCTGGGACGCAACCGGCGATACGCGATCGTCGCAGCGTTCATACTTGGCGCTATCATCACCCCAACGTTCGACCCCATCAACCAAGCCCTGGTGGCCGGCCCGATAATCGTGCTGTACGAAGCGAGCGTATGGTTAGCAAAACTGGCTGCTCGGGGAAGACGAAAGGCCGCCGCGCTGAGTGCGGAGTAGTCGTACTGAAAACAGTTAGCGCCGCCCTGCTCTGGGGCGACGCTGGCTGGGTCGACGATTGTTGACCGGTGTGACGCTAGGAGGGCTTCTGTCCTGTCCGGTCGCTTGAATCTGTGGCTGCGGGGGTGGTCGGCTCGTCCTCGGCAGTCGCCTTGCGGAACTCTTTGATTGACCGCCCTAGCGCGCCACCTATGTCCGTCAGCCTCCCAACACCGAAGATAATCAACACTATGAACAGGATGATTATTAGCTCCATCGGACCTATCCTGAAGGGCATCACAGACTCCTATAACAGAACTTGGCGACTCTCAATACATGATAGCGTTGGCGCATATCGTGGTCAATTCGACTCGCGTGCTGCGCTCCGCAACCATAACAACTATAATTGAATTTCACTGAAAGCCCTCTGTTTATAATAGGGCATCACGATAATGTCAGCCCAATTCCATCCGCAAGATACACATCTCACTCAACCAGAACCCCCGCCAGGCCCGCGACAGCTAAGCGCGAAGCGAGCGGCAATCGTGGTACTGGGCGCTGTTGCGCTGGGTTTCGCGCTCGGCCTGTTCGCAGCCTTTCAGTTTGGTTGGACCCAGGACGAGGAAGGCAGTCTATTCGACGATGCCAAGGTGTCTCGCATCTTTGAAGAGGTCAGCCCGGCCGTCGTCGAGATCGAGGCGGTGAGGAGACTCGGCAATCTCCAGATAGACATTCCATTCTGGGGTTCGGGGTTCCTGGTCGATAGCGATGGACACATCGTCACCAACTACCATGTTGTCTCTGGCGGTGAGGAGTTCATCGTCCGGCTATCCGACGGCAGCGAAATTCCCGCGGAGCGTCTGGGAATCAGCCAGGCCGATGACCTGGCCGTCCTCAAGGTAGATACCGCACACATCGAGGGCCTGACTCCCCTCACCCTAGCCGACTCTTCCAAGGTTGCGCCGGGTCAGCTTGCGATCGCCGTAGGCAGCCCGTTCAGAGAGTTCAATTCGATCGGAGTCGGCGTTGTCAGCGGCATAGATCGCGGCCATCGGAGCATTCTTCAGCGGCCGATCCCGGATATGATCCAGACCGACGTACCGCTCAATCCCGGCAACTCCGGCGGGCCCCTCCTGAACTCTGAGGGCGAGGTCATCGGCATAAACACGTCGATCAGGGTCGAAAGTGGAAGTACGCGTGTCGAAGAGTTCAGAGTCGGCTTCGCAGTACCGAGCAATACCGCCCGCAGCTTGCTGCCGCAGCTCATAGATTCGGTCGATCTGAGGCGTCCCTGGATAGGCATACAGGGCGCGCCGGTGTCGCGACAGATGATGGAGAGTCGCGGCCTTCCGAGAGGTATCTATGTCACCGGCGTCTTCGCAGACAGCCCGGCTCGCGGGGCCGGACTGAAGGCTTTCCCTAGATTCGGCTCAAGTGGAGATGGCGACGTGATTACTGCCGTGGACCGAGTTCAGGTGGAGTCGGTCGATGACATGGTGAAATACCTGAACTCCAAGACGCCCGGCGATGTGGTTACCCTTACCGTGTTCAGGGATGGACAGGAGCGCACTCTGGAAGTGACTCTCGCCCCATGGCCCGGCGGAGCCTGATCGCGCTGCCGTATCAGCCCATGTCCACCCGGGGTGTTGCTGGTTGAACTGTCCCTACTGCAACGGCGAAAAACTCATCGGCAGCAGCAGCTTGTTCTCCTGTGTCAACGGAGCAATCCCGCCGGGAGGCGGCCATACACCTTTTTCGCGAGTCTCAGCGCGAATCTGCGCCCGCTGGTCGTAGCTCTCGTATGCCCACATGTGAATCCAGGTGTTTAGACCGCCAAGCTCAGAGTACCAGGCGCCCACCAGGGGTGAGTACTTCTCACGCTCTTCGATGTGTTCGCCCCACTTTTCGATTACGTTAGGAATGTCTCCAGGGGCGTAGGTGTAGATCCGCATTTCATAGACCGGACCCAGCTTGGCTTCCCCATGATCCTTATTGAACGGCGCCGGCAGGAATATCTCCGACCGCATGTTGTTCACGAACTCGGTATTGTCGGGCGGCCAGACTCCATCCTCTACCACCTTGGCGCGGATTTCGAGTCGCTGGTTAAGGTCGTCGTACGGCCAGATATGGACCACCTGGTTCAGGGGCCCTGCCTCTGTGTACCAGAACCCGAAAAGCTCCGAGTAGTTCCTGCGGCCCTCCTTGATCTTGGCAGCCGCACGCTTTTCAAACTCCGGCACCGATCTCGGCTTGAGGTCGTAGGTCCTGAATTCGTAGATCACCTTACTCTCCTGATCCGACTTCACCGCCGCAGACATCGGCTGATGAGCTTATGTATCGCACTGCGAGTCACCCGAAAGACCATGTAGTCTTCCTTATGCTCGGCCGATTTGAAGCCTAACACGCCAACTCCGGTTTGTGAACCGATCGATGCGGTTGGAAGCTGTATCGGTTTAGTCGGTGATGCAGTTGAGATGACGATACGCCTCTAATGGTCATTCCCGAGAAAGAACGTCACCCCGTAGATGCTGTACCAGTTTGGTCGGTCATACATATGTAGGGGCAATCCCTTGTGGTTGCCCGTGTTGGTCATCATGCTCAGGGCGCCCACAAGGGACGCCCCCTACGGTTGGGCCTCCGACTTGTATCTTGAGATTGTGTTAGAACCAACACACAGGAGGGTCGTGACAGACCGATTCCGACTAAACTGATACAGGCTCCACCCCGTACTCCGACTTGCAAAATCCGGGCGTGTGGCGTATTGTTCTTGCAGAACGGTTGTGCTGCGCACAGTAGCGTAGACACACGTCCGAATACAGACGGCTGGGCCGTCCCCGACAGGGCTCGTTGTTCTCGGCAACGGCGCGATGAGCAGTTCCGTGCTGGCGGAAGCTATCGACGCCAACCCAGGATCAGTGCGCGTAACTCTCAGCAGAAGGGACGACCTGTTCGTCCATGTGCCGGTCAGAAGTGGGTGCTGAAGGCATACGAGGCTAGAAGGTGAGCGCTGTAACGAGTGTTTCAGAACTGTTAATGCCGTGTTGCGGGTGTTACGGACCCACAACCGTAACAAAGCGTTGCAGAAGTGTTGCAAAGTGTTACGGATTAACAGCCGTAACACGGGCACACCCTAAAGGGTGTGTGTGCCCATGTTACGGGACGGCGTTGTTAATGAAACAGTGTCAGCTTGGTAGGCACCAGCCCTCCAAGATTGAAAGTCACCTCTCCCTGAGGGAGAGGGCTGGTGCCTGGCCCGTACTACGATACGGGGGCGAAGGTGACATCCCTGCCTGCTAATCTGGGACAGGCTCCACAAAGCCTTCAGGTATTGAGACCGTCTGATCTCATCTCCTACCATTGGGAAGGCAGCCCATGCTGGCTGTCAGGTTAAGTCACCACGGGAGAACCCGATTCAATGTCCCTTACCGTACTGGTAACCGGCGGCGCCGGGTACATCGGAAGCACGATCTGTTCGGCCCTTGAAGACGCTGGACACCGTCCTGTCGTCTTGGATTCGCTGGTTAGCGGCAACCTTGACACGATCGAATCTCGCCCATTCTACAAAGCTGACATCGGCGACACGGACGTCATCGCTCAGATATTCGCCGATTACCCGGACCTGAGCTGTGCCATCCACTGTGCGGCCCTGGCCATCGTGCCAGACTCGGTTGATAGGCCGCTAGACTACTACTCCAACAACGTCACCGGATCGATCGATCTCTTCAGGAGCCTCACCGACCAGGGATGTCGCAGAATCGTATTCAGCTCTTCCGCGTCAGTGTATGATGCTGCGTTCGGTCCGGCTGTCACCGAGACATCCCCTGTTAAGCCCCTGAGTCCATACGCCCGGACAAAGCTGATGATCGAAATGGTCCTCGAAGACATGGCGGCACGCGGTCTGAGGTCGCTCTCGCTCAGGTACTTCAACCCCATTGGCACTGACCCCAAAATGAGGTCCGGCCAGACTCAGAAAGTCCCCTCGCAGATCCTGAGCATCCTCGTAGAGGTCGCCTCAGGGAGACAGCCCATATTTAGGGTCACTGGAACGGACTGGCCGACACGCGACGGAACGGGCGTCCGCGACTACGTCCACGTATGGGACTTGGCAAGCGCCCATGTCGCCGCGGTGGAGCGCCTCGACGACATCCTTCCCGAAAAGGGGGGCTACGAGGTCATCAACCTCGGCACTGGCGCCGGCGTAACGGTGCGGGAATTCGTAAAGGCGTTTGAGCGTGTATTTGGCAATGCCGTGCCCACGATCGACGCCCCTCCCAGGCCGGGAGACATCGCGGGAGCGTATGCCACCGTGGAGAAGGCTCACAGCCTTCTGGGTTGGCGGCCTACTCTCTCTCTGGAGGACGGCATTCGCCACGCCCTGGAGTGGGCCGAAAGAGAGAAAATCGCATAAGTCCCAGATGCGTCATCATTGGGATGGCGCGGGGAAGCTCTCAATCCTCACTCCTCGAAAATTGCACTTATGCAACTGACACAGGTTCGGAAGTGGTCCAGCCGTTGTTGACCATTCCTTCCTCTGATATACTACTGTCGGTTTCGGAAGCTGTCGCGCCGACTGATTTCCGAGCCGATTCAGGTACGCGGCAATGCTGCCGCCACTGTGCGTCCCAAGTCCGGACACGGGCGCGGTCGCATAGACATCACACAGCCGACCCATACTTCCATGCAAGGGAGTGTTGCGAGACAAGGAGGTAACGATTGAAGTGGATCGACTATGAGGCTCCCACCTCTGTACGGGAAGCGGTGGACCTGCTGAATGAGGCAGGAGACAGCGCCCGTCCTCTGGCAGGAGGCACCGACCTCCTCGTGCAGATGAGGGGCCGGGCATACGACCTGGACCTAATCGTGGACGTCAAGAACATACCTGAGCTCAACGAGCTCACATTCGACCCCGACAATGGTCTGACTATTGGCGCGGCGGTGCCGTGCTACAGAGTCTATGGAAACTCTACTGTGCGGAGCGTGTATCCGGGAATCGTTGACGCCGCGAATATTATCGGAGGGACGCAGATACAGGGGCGCGCATCCATGGGTGGCAACCTGTGCAACGCGGCTCCAAGCGCCGACACGGTTCCCGCGATGATCGCCTACAGCGGCGTGGCCCGAATATCGGGGCCAAACGGCAGCCGTGAAGTCGCGCTAGAAGACTTCTGCACCGGCGTCCGGCAGACGGTGCTGGAGAGGGGAGAGGTGCTGGTAGCCATGCACTTCCCCACTCCATCGGCCAACTCAGGCGCGAACTACATTCGTTTCATTCCCAGGAACGAGATGGACATCGCGGTCGCGGGAGCGGGCGTGTCAGTGGAGCTGGACAACGGCAACATCAAGTCCGCCAGAGTGACGCTCGCGTCGGTCGCTCCGACGCCGCTTTTCGTCTCTGAAGCAGGCGAGGCCGTTGCCGGCAAGCCCGCGACCGAAGAGACGGTCAGGATCGCGTCCGGCCTAGCAAGAGACGCAGCCAGGCCGATCACCGACATGCGCGGCACTATCGAGTACCGTCAGCACCTGTGCGAGGTACTCACCCGCCGAGCAATGCTGACCGCCATCGAGCGAGCCCAGGGATAAGGAGAACTAGATTGCCCGCCAAGACCTACGTACAGTCTATTATCAACGGTGAGCACGTGGACTTTCTGTGCGAGCCTCGCCAGAGCCTGCTCGAAGTGCTGCGCGACGTGGTCGGCCTGACCGGAACCAAGGAAGGCTGCAACGACGGCAACTGCGGCGCCTGCACTGTCGAGTTCGACGGGCGCATCGTGACCTCCTGTCTCGTCCTCGGCGTCGAGGCCGACGGCAAGGAGATCACTACGGTTGAAGGAGTCGCGGACGGCAGCACACTGCACCCGGTGCAGCAGGCATTCCTGGAGAACGCCGCTCTACAGTGCGGTATCTGCACACCAGGCTTCGTCGTGGCCGCCAAGTCGCTGCTCGAACAGAACCCGGACCCGTCAGAGTACGAGATCCGCTTCTGGCTCGCCAACAATCTCTGCCGATGCACCGGATATGACAAGATAATCCGAGCGGTCCAGGACGCGGCTGTGAAGATGCAGGAGGCGTAACCTATGACCCAGACGCTAGACTACGAGCCAAACATGGTCCTGGCCACCCAGACCTATAACGTGGTGGGCACTAGGCCGATCCGGCACGACGGCGCGGACAAGGTGACCGGCCGCGCGCTGTATGGCGCGGACTTCAACACCGCCGGTCTGCTGCACGGGAGTATCCTGCGCAGCCCTCACGCCCACGCGCGAATCAAGAGCATCGACACTTCGGCGGCCGAGGCGCTTCCCGGTGTGCTGGCTGTAGTGACCAACGCAGACTTCGGCAGCCAGGAAGACGCCATCGTCGATTTCGGAGAGGGCGCCACCAGCCTCAAGTGGCTGCGCGACAACGTCCTGGCTTCGGACAAGGCGCTGTACAGAGGGCACGCCATCGCTGGCGTAGCCGCAGCCAACCCGCACGTCGCTGAAGAAGCGGTGCAGCTCATTGTGGTGGACTACGAGGCGCTGCCACCGGCCATTACCGTCGAGGACGCGATGGCTGAGGACGCGCCGATCCTGCACGACGACCTCAAGACCGAGGA
>JAAXHZ010000017.1 GCA_012270625.1 Dehalococcoidia bacterium
GCCGTGGGATCGAGATCGGTGTATCCACGCAGCAGGCTGTGTCCTATCACCCCTTCTATGTGTATGCCGAGAGAGCGGTGGTTCTGATATGGACCCGCGTTCCCATAAGCGGGCATCCGCAGCATTATGAATTCAGGGTTGATCTCCCTGAGCTCATCGTACGAAATGCCGAGCTTGGTCATGGTCTCCGTGGGGTTGTTTTCCACCAGAACGTCGCTTATGGCGACCAGCCGGTTGAATATCTCCTTGCCCTCCGGCCTCAGAAGATCGACCGTCACGCTGAGCTTGTTGCGCGCGTGCGCGTTGAAGAGCGGATACCGATTCCACGCTCGATCGGCAGGGTCGCGGTCGGGCATTCCCCCGATGAATGGAGGCAGCCGCTCGACCACGTCCTTCGACGGTCGGGCGCTAATTCCACGGGTGGACGGTCCAAATGTCTGGATAGACTCGACTCGAATGACCTCCGCGCCGAGGTCTGCGAGCAGGGTTGTGCAGTACGGCCCAGCCCACACGACGGTCATGTCCATGACGCGAACGCCCTGGAGTGGAAGGCTCATATGACTTTGTCTCTTCTCAGCGATTCGATCTCGGCTCCGCTCATTCCGAGCTCCCCCAGGACCTCCTCGGTGTGCTCTCCCAGCAAGGGCGCTGGTCGTCTGATCGACCACGGGGAGGCTTCCATCATGAACGGCCTTCCGGGATAGGTAAGGCTCCCGGCGACAGGGTGGTCCACCTCGGCGAACGCCCCGCGTTTACGGAAGAACTCGTCTCGAAGATAGTCTCCCATCGTGTTCAGCGGACCGCAGAGAACGCGCGAAGCCTGAGCCTGAGTCCATGCTTCTTGCTTGGTGCGGTCGAGCAGCCAGGGGTAGAACAACGCCTCGAACAGTCCCTCCATCTCCTCGTTGGCCTGGGCAGCGGGCATCAGCCATTCGTCTCCGGCCAGCTCCTCCGGGCTGCCGAGCATGTCCCGCACTCTCTCGAAGTACTTGCCTCCGCCTGTGATCTGAAAGAAGCCGTCTTCGCACGGATAGACTCCTGATGGATATCCGCCCGATCCGGTTGCCTCGCCCAGCGG
Organism: Dehalococcoidia bacterium; assembly: GCA_012270625.1. The sequence continues at coordinate 1,079 of JAAXHZ010000017.1, forward strand.
CGTTCGTCCGGTGATCTCGCCGTTGTACTGGTAGGCGAGCAGCATACTCATCCGCCGGTCTATCGACCCGGCCTGTACCTCCATCAGTGATATGTCAACGTGCTGTCCGACCCCTTCTGACTTGGACCCGAGGACGGCGCCGAGCGTGGCAAACGCCGCCATCGCCCCGGACTGATACAGGCCAACCGTCTCTCCGAGCTTCAACGGCTCCTTCTCGGCGACTCCCGTCGAGTACAGCTCGCCGCCCATTCCGTAGAAGATGATCTCAGACCCTCGCCAGTCGCGGTATGGTCCGGTCTGACCAAAGTTCGACAGAGACGTGAACGTCAGCGCCGGATTGGACTCTGACAGCGCCTCGTATCCCAAGCCGAACCGGTGCATGGCGCCCGGCCTGAAGCTCTCTACGACCGCATCGGCCTCGGACGCCAGGTCGCGCGCGATGCGCTGGCCCTGCGCTGTCTTGAGGTCGAGCGTTACCGACCGCTTGTTGGTGTTGAGATGCAGAAACGTCCCACTCTTTTCCGGGTGAGGTTCGTCCTTTGGAAACGGCCCCAGCCTGCGAGCGCCGTCGCCTGTGCGGGGCCTTTCGACCTTGATGACGTCCGCTCCGTAGTCCGCGAGCAGCTTGGTGCAGTACGGCCCCGCAATGTATTGAGTGAAGTCGAGGACCTTGATGTTCGACAGGGCCATCGGCGCCAACGGATTACACCTCTCAGTCTCTGGTAGAATGCACAGTAGAACCCGCAGGCTATAATACACCTGCGCCGAACGCTAATCCACGAACTCGGAGGCCATTTCTCATGACGACCCAGATAGAGCGTCGATTCTTCGACCTTCACCCCAAGTCTGCCGAGCTGCACGACTCAGCGCGGTCACTCTTTCCCAACGGCGTCACCCACGATGCGCGCCGCCAGGACCCGTTCCAGCTCTACTACACCCACGCAGAGGGCGCGGCGAAGTTCGACGTGGACGGCAACCGAATTCTCGATTACTTCCCCGGCCACGGGGCGCTGATCCTCGGCCACTCCCGCCCGGAGGTAGTGCAGGCCGTACAGGACCAGATGGCAATGGGCACGCACTTCTCCGGCTCGACCGAACTCGAGATCGAGTGGGGAAACTGGGTCAGGGAGCTTATTCCAAATGCCGAGAAAGTCCGCTTCCACAGCTCGGGCACGGAAGCCGATATGATGGCAATTCGTATGGCGCGCGCCTACACGGGCAAGTCAAAGGTCATCAAGTTCGAGGACCACTTCCACGGCTGGAGCGACTACCTGGTCGCCGGATCCGAAGGGATCGGCGGCATTCCGCAGGAGACGCTCAGCACAATGATCGTCCTGCCCCCGAACGACATCGAGCTGTTCGAGAAGACCCTCCAGGAGAACGACGACATCGCCGCTGTCATACTCGAGCCTACCGGCGCGCACATGGGCCTGGAGCCGATCCTCCCTGAGTTTCTCACTCAGCTCCGCGAGGTCACGGAGCGATACGGCGTGATTCTCATTTTCGACGAAGTCGTCACAGGATTCAGAACGTCGAGGGGCGGAGCGCAGGAATACTTCGGTATACAGCCTGATCTCACCACTCTCGCCAAGATTCTTGGCGGTGGACTGCCCGGCGGAGCGGTCACGGGCAGGGCCGACATCATCAACATGATCGAGGGCAGGGCAGGGGACGCCGAGTACAACCGCAGCAACCGGATCGCCCACAACGGCACGTTCAACGCCAACCCGATCTCAGCCGCCGCTGGGATAGCGGCCCTCAAGATCGTGGCGAACGAACCCATCAACGACACCGCCAATCTGCGCGCGGCGCAGCTCAAGGACGGCCTGAACGATGTGCTCGGACGTCTCGAGATTCCGGGATGTGTAACCGGAATAGCGTCGCTTATGTTCCTGCACCTTGGCGTGGACCGCGAGGTCGACGAGGAGTACGGAATCCTCACACCTGAGGAGAGGGCTAGGTCGATGGAACCTGAGCGTATTCGCCAGCTGACGCTGTCACTGCTGAACCACGGCGTCCAGGCCGGTAACCGCTTCATCCTCACCGCCGCCCACACCGAGGACGACATCACCCACACCATAGGCGCCTACGAGCAGGCATTCGGCGAAATCCGCGAGCTCGGCCTGGTGTAATGTGAACTCTCCATGCCCTGGCTTCTCGTAGCGGCGGGCGGCGCGCTCGGCGCGCTGTCGCGCTACGCGCTCGACCGTGCTGCGGTGGCAGTCCTCGGTCCGACCGTGCTGGGCATACTGCTCATCAATGTCACCGGGTCGTTTCTGCTGGGCATATTCGTAGCCGCCTCGGACAGCTTTGGCTGGCCGTCGTCGGCCCGGATGCTCGTCGCGGTCGGATTCCTCGGCTCGTACACGACGTTCTCGACCCTCACGGTCGCATCCGTCCAGCTTGCGGAATCAGGCGAGCTGACGAGAGCGGCCCTGAACATTGTCGGCAGCATCTGTTTAGGGCTTGCGGCAGCCGTCGCCGGAGTCCTGGCCGGGAGGGCGCTCTAGACCTCCCTAGCCCACGACTCCCCGCCAGAACAGCAGCGCGCCAACGACTATCAGCACGGCGCCCATTGTGAGAATCAGTGTGTTGAGCTGCACCCGGCCGGTCAGTCGCGCGCCGAGGTAGCTCCCCACCATCGCTGCTGCGCCCATCGCGATCAGCAGCGGGTAGTCAACTTGTCCTCTGGTCACGTGGCCGACCCAGCCCAGCGACCCCATGAAGAAGCCAATGAAAAGATTCGATCCCGCGGCGATGCGCGGATCGACGCGCAGTATGCGGATCAACGCGGGCAGGCGTATGCTCCCAAGGATCAGTCCGACCGCGCCGCCCAGTATTCCCACGCCCAGACCTATTCCAGCCTCCAGCGATACCCGGTTGCGCGTGAACTCTCCCTCCGCGCCTTCCAGATCGGACCCAAACATGTGTGGACCGCCCGAGCGTCGCCTGTTTCTCACCAGAATGATGAACTCGATGCCTTGCCAGAAGACGAGCGCGCCCGCTGCGCCGATCAGCAGTCGCTCTGAGACGAAGTCGCTGATGAACCCTCCGACGAACGCGCCAGCAAAGGCAGGAATACCCATCACCAGCACGATCCGCCGGTCCACCCGGCCCTCTCTGAAGTGGCGTATCGCTCCGCTCAGCGAGGCGAGGCTGGAAACCAGGATGTTCGTTCCTCCAGCGATCGGGGCGTTCATTCCGATCAGAAGCATTGCCGGAAGGCGCATTGTGCCGAGCGCCAGTCCCACGAAGCCCCCGAGTATGCCCACGGCGAACGAGATAGCTGTCAGCAGGGCAACCTGCCATATCATGAGATCTGTGGTCATTTCTTCTTGTCCGCTGACTGTTCGAGAAGCTGCTGCATCTCGGTTATCTGCTCCCTGGTTGCCGGACGCCGACCGTAACACGCGCGATTAAACGCCGCGGTAGCCATCTGCACGAGCCGCTCAGGGAGAACCCTGCTGAGTGTCGCCTGGTGCTCGCTAGGAGTCTGCGCCTCTCCGCGCCTCTCCCCACGAGACTCAGCGACAGTCAGCATACCAAAGTATATTCTGAACACGTCCACGATGTTCTGCTCGTCTTCCGGAAGCCTGAGCCGGCTGTCCACTCGGCGCCTCCTGAATCGCTCAGGCAGCAGCCCGAACAGCAGCCGCGCCATGTCCATTGTCGGGTCAAAGTCCCCGTATAGAGATTCGCGGTCTCCTTCCTCATCCACCCGGCGCCAGCGAAGGTTTCGCCGGTACGCTCTGGCGAGAACGAACAGCGCCGCTCCTACCAGCAGTGCAATCGCGATTCCGGCCAACACCTGGAGCCATATGGAGGGTTCCGAAGGTTCGGCCTCTCTCATGAACTGTTCCATGAAGTCCTGTGCGCCGATCTGCATCTCCTGTTCTGCTTCTGGAGGCTCCCCAGCCACCAAAAACATCAGCCTGAATATCCACGAAATCACAAACTCCAGGATGAACACCAGAGGCACTATGATGACGAAGAAGATCACCTTCGCGATCCATTCCAGGACGAACTTCACGGGAGTGGATATGAACGAAAGCATTCCGCGCTGGAGGAGGCTGAACAGGAATCCGGTCAGCACGATGGCTCCGACGATCGAACCTATGACACGTACCCATGTACGCCGTGAAAGCGCCCGTCGAGTCGAGGGCAGAATGTGACCTGTGCTCAGCCCGACCAGTCCGGCGGTGAAGAAGACGAACATGAGCTCGAACACTCTCAGGTCCGCCGAGTTGAAGATGTCCACTATCGCGGCGACTGACAGGACGATCAGCCCCAGCCTGAAAGTGAACGACAGGTGTTCCACCGGGAACTCGGCCGTGGCGATCCTGCCGCCTCTCAGCCAGAACAGGATCGAGGAGAACGCGCCGACTACGCACATGCGGATAAAGTGTTCCGGGGTGTCTCCAGAGAAAACGGTCGATAGCCAGCCAACGTCCAGCCACTGCCCCGCGGACTGGAGCTGAGTGCCCAGTACCAGGTACACAGTGATCGCGCCCAGCGTCATCTCTACCATGTACGGCATCCAGGCGGGCATGATGATGAGAGACAGCGCGCGGCCTGTGGCGTAGGACACGAGCATGATAGCCAGCGCCGCCACCCATGTGATCGGACTTCCGTTCGGCAGCATCATGAGCGACAGCATCGACAGACCGGCGTAGATCCAGACACTCTCCACGACGACCGCGGACAGCAGCACGATCCTATCTTGGACCGAACTCACCGGCCATCTCCATGTTCTCGAAGAATCGTCTGAGGTCGTGCGTTACGACGCCGTCGGGCATCTCAGGAGGTTCCGAGTCTCCGACAAATACTACGACTACTCTGTAACCTTGTCGCCGCAGGTTGGTGATGCTTGCTACAAGATCCTCCGACAAAATCGCGGCGATCATCACCAACGTGGAACCTGGGGGGAACTGTCTGAGGTTTACGTCCAGCTGACCGGCCATCGGCCCTATTGGCAGCGGTCTGATGGTGGCGAGCGCCTCCAGTACGATTGCCAGCTGTTCCGGTGTACCCGCAGGTTCGAGCTTCATGGGACGATCGGTCAGTATCGGGACTCCGTTGGAAAACAGCCCGATGCTGTGCTGCTGCTCTGCCGCATGGCTGGCAATGGACGCCGACGCGGTTATGACGCGCTCCAGGTTGGTGGGGGAGTACCCTTCCCATGACCTCTCCGAAGTCTCGACCGCCACTATCAGTATCACAGTAAAGGTCGAGCTGGGCTCGAAAGTGCGTACCTGGAGCTGCTGCATCTTGGCGGTGGCCTTCCAATCTATGATCTTCAGTGGATCGCCGAGCTGGTACTCGCGAAGGCCCGACGGCCGGGACATGTCCTGGAAAATCTCGATTCCCCCGCGTGTCTCTCCCAGTGGCCTGAGTGGTGGCAGACCCAGATCAGGCAGGGGGATCACCCTCGGGTAAACCAGAAGGTAGTCGTTGCCTCTGAGCGCCGCCTCGCTCTCGAAGAACCCGAACAGATCGCCACTCTCCATCCGCGCCGGACCGAATCTGTAAAAGCCTCTCGTGTGACACCTGATGGTGTATTCCCACTTTACGCGTTCGTACCAGGAAACCGAAGTGTGGAGCCTCAGGATCATCGACTTGGGATTGGAGCTGGGAGTTGCTTCCGCGCCGACGATTTCGATCTCTTCAGGATACTCGTCTTCCAGGTTGAGCTTTCCCAGCGGAACCGGCTTTCGGTTGGTCAGGGATATCGTCAGCTTCGTCTCCTCTCCCCTGAACACCCGCGTCTGTTCGATCTCCCGTTCGTAATGGACTTCTTCCAGCGAAAGCCGGTTCCAGAGCCATGAGACCAGCGCTACCAGAAGCCCCATGACTCCGAGACCGATCACCAGCGCCTGTTCTGAGAATACGCCGACAAAAATGAGTAGCGCGAACATCAATATCCAGATGTCGTGCCAGAACCGGTTGAACAAGGCCGCTACCTCTCGATGGGCACGGGGACCAGATTCAGTATCTCGGTGACGATATTCTCAGCAGTCCTCCCGCGAAGACGAGAATTGGAGGTCAGAATCAGGCGATGTGCCAGAACGGACTCGGCTAGCTGCTTCACGTCGTCTGGAGTCACGAAATCCCTGCCATCCATGGCGGCGCGTGCCTGCGCTGTCTTGTACAGCGACAGCGCCGCGCGCGGACTTGCGCCCAGTGTGAGACCTTCGTTTTTCCGAGTAGTCTGCACGATCGCCACGATGTAGTCTCTCACGATGTCGTCCACCCTGATCGACGTGACCGACTCCTGCATCTCCCGCAGCTCCTCCGACCCGGTCACCGGCTCCAGGTCCGGAAGCACGGTGTCTCGCTCGAATCTCAGCAGGATGTCAGACTCCTCTTCCGGTGTCGGGTATCCGAGCTTGGCGCGGACCATGAATCTGTCGAGCTGCGCTTCGGGGAGTGGGAACGTCCCTTCGAGCTCTATCGGATTCTGAGTCGCCAGCACCAGGAACGGCTCGTTCAGGCGGCGTGTCAGCCCGTCAATGGTGGCCTGACGCTCCTGCATAGCCTCCAGCAGCGCCGACTGCGTCCTCGGCGTGGCGCGATTGATCTCGTCTGCCAGGATTACCTGGCTGAAGATGGGGCCATGCCTGAACTCGAAGTCTCCCGACTTCTGATTGTAGAAGTTTATCCCCAGAACGTCGGTCGGCATCAGGTCCGGCGTAAACTGGATGCGGTTGAAAGTGCATCCGAGCGATTGTGCCAGCGCCTTGGCCATGGTGGTCTTGCCGATTCCCGGTACGTCCTCGACCAGCACGTGACCCTTGCACACCACCGCGATAATCGTGAGATCGATCACGTCAGACTTGCCGACAATCACCCGCTGAACGCTGTCTCTGAGCTTGTTCGCGAGATCCTGGAACCGCGTTACGTCAACCGTCGTTTGGCTCATACCCTCTCCCTCAGGGCTGACAAGGGTAGATAAACATGCACAGACAAGCTCAAACCTCAATCAACATACCCCCTCTCCCTTAGGGAGAGGGCTAGGGTGAGGGTGAAATCCCCGCACCTACTAACCTGACACAGGCTCTCACTATGCACGCACAGTGGTCGCAGCTGCGGCGCCGGCTATTCTGCCATAGACCGCGCCGTGCATCAGCCCGGCAGCCCTCAAGCTGCCGTGCACGAATATGCCGCCCACGATGATCCCGGCAGCGTACAGTCCAGGAATGGCCCGGTCTTCCGTGTCGAGAACTCGCGCGCCGGTGTCTATCTTGATCCCACCGTAAGTGTAGGTTATGCCGCCGGTGACCGTGAACGCGAAGTAGGGCGGTCGGTCGATCTTTATCGCCCAGTTGCTCTTGGGAGGTTCCAGTCCGCTCGTGGAGCGACCGTCCAGCGTCCTGGGTGCGTACTCGGCTTCGTGCGCGGAGGCGTTGAACTCTTCGACAGTTCGCTCCAGCGCTTCGGCATCTACTCCGAGCTTCTCGGCCAGCTCCGCGATTGAGCCTGCCTCGACACGCCGGGCGCTGCTGTAGCGTCCTTCGAGGTGCGGCTGCGCCTTGCCATCGAATATCTGGTGAGCGATGCCGTCGATCTGACTCAGAATCGCGTGTCCCATGTCCACGAATGTCTGCTCCGCGAATCCGGCGCCCTCGTCGATGAACCGCAGCCCGTCAGTATTGACGGTGATTCCAATTGGGTATGATCGTCGGGGCATGATGTCGGTCACCTGGAGGTCGCCCGTCGCCGGCGCATCGACGTCGATCGGTGTGGCGTGACAGCCGTTCCACTGACCCGTGCCCTGTGCGCCGACCTCGAACGCCGCGCGAATCCCGTCGCCGGTGTTGTGTGCTGACCCACGCACCCTGGCACGCTCCCACCCGTTTCCGATGCGCTCTCCTCGCATCTCCGCGTTGGCCTCGAACCCGCCGCACGCCAGCACGACGCCGTTGCCGTGAAGCTCATGGAGTCCGTCCTGGTCCCTGGCCTCGACACCGATCACCGCGCCGTCATCGTTCGTGAGCAGCCTCGTCATCGCCGTCTCGTACAGAATCGTCACCCCTGCGCGACGGCACGCTGTCGTCAGCATCCGCACGAGACCCGGCCCCGACTCCCACGCGCTCATGCCGACGCTGTTGGGGATGACCGAAGGCGCGCCTTCGATGCGCGCCGAGCTTGCGGACAGCTCCCACCTCACGCCCTTCTGGAACATCCACTCGACGGTTGGCCGAGAGTTTGAGATCAGCGTCTCGATCAGCGCCGGATCTGAATCGCCCTTGGTCACGGCCGCGAAGTGCTCCCGGAAGTTGTCGGCGGTGTAGGGGGCCATGCTGATTCTGCCGACCTCAGAATCGGTCAGCTCCGGCAGCATGTGGCGAAGGTCTTCGATGCCCTCGTGGACGAACCTGAAACCGCCGCCGGTGTACGGACAGTTTCCGCCCTGTTCGCTCGGAGGCGCCTTCTCCAGCACAACCACCGACACGCCCGCGTCACGCGCCGCAAGCGCCGCGCACAGAGCCGCGTTTCCGCC
>JAAXHZ010000018.1 GCA_012270625.1 Dehalococcoidia bacterium
ATCGTCGCCGGGTTGGAGTTCACCAGAACGGTAGTCACGCCCTCTTCGCGAAGTGCCTTGCACGCCTGTGTTCCGGCGTAGTCGAACTCCGCCGCCTGGCCGATGACAATCGGCCCTGAGCCTATGACGAGTACTTTCGACCAAAGCGCGCTCTGGAATCGTAAGTCCGTCGGCTGGTGGCTCTCACCGCAAGGTTGGTCTGCCTGCATAAATCCCTCTGGTCTTTTCTGTATGGGCCGCCTGCCAGGCAGGGCATGCCCTGCACCCGTAAAAAGCTGATCAGACGCCAGAGCTGGAGTCTAGGTATTCTGTCAGCTTGTCTGGAAAGTTGATGGTCATGCCGTCCGCGCCGCAGTCAACCACGTGCCGCATCAGATCCTCGCTGTACACGCCATGACACCTGACCACGAATCCACGCTCGTGAAGCGCGCTCACCAGCTCAGGCGTCGTGATGTCCGCCCTGGGGCACACCTGANNCTCTGGCGCGTACTCACGCACCTCATCGAGCCAAGGTCTCCAGAACGACGTTATCGTCACGTCGCTGATCAGATCGTACGCCCTGACCATGTCAGCGACTCGACTCGCGAGACCCTCGGCTCGCGCCTTGATCTCGATGTGAAAGTGCATCTGGCCCTTGTACCGCTCGAACATCTCGGCGAGAGACCTGATCCTCTCCCCCGCGTACTCGGCTCCGAACCACGACCCGGCGTCCAGCTTCCGAAGCTCAGCGAGCGTCAGCCCAGCGACAGGCCCAGAGCCGTCGGTGGTCCGGTCGAGCGTGTCGTCATGTGTCACCACAATGTGCCCGTCGCGGCTGAAATGGACGTCCAGCTCGACATGGTCAACGCCCATGTCGAGCGCCATGTCAAACGCCGCGAACGTGTTTTCAGGGGCATACTCAGACGCCCCTCGGTGGGCGATGTTGAGGAATCCAGATGGCGAATTCACTGCTCGGCCGATTCCCTCGAAGAGGGTTCATACAGGTTCAGTTCCGGAATTCGGGCAAAATCGCTGTCCAAGGTGTACAGAGGCACACCATACCTGATAGCGGTGGCGGCGATGACTACATCCAAATCAGACATAGCCTGGCCAGCGCGTATGTAACGCCTGCTCAGTCTGCCCGCCAACACCCACGTTTGCCTGTCTACATCGAGGAAGGTAATGGAGGCAATCCGGTTGGAGAGGAACTCGAACTCTTCTTCGGATCTGGCCCCGCGAAGATACTCCATGATCACCGGGCCCGCTACTGCCGCTTCCCCGGATGCCATCAGCTCAGCCAAGCGTATGGCGTTTTCGGAGCTTGGAATCCTCTGTGCCTCCATCAGAACAGAGGATTCTATCAGGATCATCTGGAGGTGTCCCGTCCAATCGAGTCCAAGAACTCGTGTCGTCTCTTCTCCGCTTCAAGGGCTTCCTCGCTGTAGTCATCGACTATTATCTTGCCCCATGAGTCGATTAGCTCCTGAACTTTCTTTCGGCGGATGTACTCCTTGAGTGCCGCGTTCACGGCCGCACTCTTCGTCTTCTCGCCCGTGGCTTCCATTACGGAGTAGAGCAACTTCCTGTCGATGTCGAGCGTGGTACGCATTGTCATGTCCTTATCAGGATACTGTG
>JAAXHZ010000019.1 GCA_012270625.1 Dehalococcoidia bacterium
GGCAGAGACCCGCGCCGATGCGGCAGAGACCCGCGCCGACGCGGCAGAGACACTGGTAGAGCAAGAGCGGCTAGCGCGCCTGGCGGCCGAGGCGCGTATGACCGAGCTCGAGTCCGAGCTTCAACGACTGCGCGGCGGATAGCCGGGATTTCGGCGGGCACCAGTGTACCTGCCACTATGAACGGGTCTAGTGTCAGCGCAGCTCGCCTGGCGACGCGCCATCTTCACCTGACCGCCTTCGCGCCGGTGCTGGCAGTCGCCGCGTTCCTGAGACTCTACGACCTTGGCCACGGCCACCCTGGACTTGCGATCTACACATCCATCTCATCGCACGCTTACAAGTCCTTCCACAACTGGCTCTACCCCAACATGTTCGCCGACGGCTCCATCCTGGCCGACAAGCCGCCGCTGTTCTTCTGGTACCAAGGGCTGTTCATCGCGCTGCTCGGGCCCTCGAACCTGTCGTTCAGACTGCCTGTGGCGCTCGCCGGAATATGCTCCGTCGTGCTGCTCTACGTCATCGTCAGGCGTTGCAGCGGCACCGCTCCCGCCCTGATCGCCGCATCTGCCCTGACGGTCATGCCAATTGACGTCAACTACTCCCGCGCCACATTCATCGAGCCTGTGACCACCGCGACCATGATGTTCGCGGCCTACTTCGTCGTTCGAGCCGTGCAGGAGAAGCGCGAAGGCTTCTACTACGTCGGCGCGTTCATTCTGGGACTGGCGTTCATGGTGAAGCTGTGGCAGGGACTGCTGCCCGCTCCGGCATTCGCCCTGCTCGCGCTGGCGTACAGGTGGCAGCCGTGGCCTAGCTTGCTGAAGGTTGGTGTGAAGTGCGCCGCGATCTTCCTGGTCACTGCCTTCTGGTGGCCGACGCTCGTCTGGCTTACCCCAGGCGCATACGACGCGGTGATGCACGCCGACAGCGTCTGGCGCATGATCTTCGGATGGAACCTACTGGAGCGGTACGGAGAGCTGGAGTACGGCGCGCGACACCGCCGCGACATCCTCTGGTTCGTCACCGGTCCGATGAGCGTGTACTTCGGCGCGTCGCTCTTTCCAGCCGCCATGCTGGGCGTTTTCGCTGTTCTGGGCGCTGTCTGGCGCCGCGCATGGGAGAGTGGAGCAAGACGGTGGGATACGATCTCCCGCCGCTCTCCTGAGTTAGCCGACCGTGCCAGCCCGTACGTCGGGCCGGGGTGGACACGCAAGCTGTCGAGTCCCGCACCCGCCGAGGCCATCCCGGGTCTCGGACTTGGCGTGCTGTGGCTTGTCTGGTTCGGAATCGGAATGATCGCGTTCGGCGGCGCGTCGATCAGGCTCGCGACTTACTGGACGGTCACGACTCCAGCGGTCGCCGCTCTCGCTGGCATCGGAGTCGCGTCTATTCCAACGCTGCTGAGGAGAGGGAGCGTCGCGGCGTGGTTGATCTTTATCGGGGCGTTGGGCGGTGCGCTATACTGCGCGGCGGTGTACGGACAGGTGCGCGAGGTCGCGCCGTACTTGAGGACCGCTTCGAACGTCGCGTTCATGTTCTCAGTGGCTATCGCAGTCGCTGCGGTGTTCGTTTACTTCGGATGGCGTCCACGCGGGTTCGACCTCGCCGCCCTGACACTGACGATCGTCTCTATCGGCGCGGTCGCGCTGACCGCCGTCGTTACCGTTCACAACATCACCAACCCGCGCGACGATACTCTCGGCAGAATCGGGTTCGACCAGATAGACATTCCCGGCGCCAGAGGGCCGGAGCTGACGCCCGCCGAGCAGCGGCGCCAGAGACAGGGAGCGCTGATTACCGCGATAGTCAGAACCGAGTTCGACCGTCTTGAGTCAGCCCTGGAGTATGTCCGGCAGCGGCGCGGCAGCGCCCGCTACATCCTCGCGAGCGACACCTACAACACCGGCGCGATGGTCGCGCTGATTACCGGACAGCCCGTGCTTCCGCTCTTCTCAGAGTACAAGATGGTCCCACTCATAGACGACGCCGAATTCAAGCGTCTGCTCGACGAAGGCGAGATACCCTTCATACTCACGACCAACCACATGCTGTACATGGACTTCGACCTCTACGCCCGGATGCGCACGTCATCACTGGATGTAACCGCTCGATCCGGCCTGCCCAGAGGTGGCGAGCTGGAGCTTCTCAGGGTTACGGACTGGTAGCAATCCTTTAATGCAGCACAATTCCTGAATCTATCTTTAGTTGACCAAATGTCTGGTTTTGTGCTATTTATTCGCAACGTTCATCGTAGAGGTCAATACTCAGCATTGGCCTCCCTGATACATGGGAGAAGATGAGATGAAGAGTGTCAGACTACTTGGAATCGTCTGCGTGCTGTCGGTTCTGGCAGTAATTTCGATGGCGTGCGCAGCAGACGAGACGAGCGCGCCTGCGGCTCCACAGCAGCCAGCGGCTGCGGCCCCGGCCGCCCCGGCTCAGGCTGCTGCCCAGGCCGCGCCTGCGGCTCCACAGCAGCCAGCGGCTCCGGCGCAAGCTGCCGAGGCCGCTCCGGCGATCACGGCCGTGCCGGTGGCGCCACAGGTGCAGAAGCTCGCGCCGCCAACGCCAGTGCCCACACCTGTTCAGATGGCGACCAGCGACTGGGTGACGGAGTACGTTTCCAGCGCGGGCTACAAGCCCGAATGGGGTCAGCCGGTCTATGGCGGCGTCCTGCGCTACGGCGCGAACCTCAAGCTGAACGGGCACGATCCCAACTACGGCCACACCTACGAGGGTCCGCAGTTCCTACCTACCTATAACTCGCTGATCAAGTTCGACCCGTGGCAGGGTCTCACAGGCCCTATCCTGCCCGATCTCGCCACGACGTGGGACATCTCCGGTGATGGCACGGTCGTCACGTTCCAGCTTCGTGAGGGCATCAAGTTCCAGGACAATCCGCACAGCACCCTGCCTGATCATGTCAAGGCAAATGTCGCTGGCGACGACTTCACCTGTGAGGACGCCGCGGCGAGCCTTCAGTTCGCCATCTATCCTCCGCAGTCGCTGAAGGACGTCGGTGTAACCCACGCCGGACCCAGACTGGGCCTTTCCCACCTGAAGGATGGTGGCGCAACTTGCCCGGACGGACCGATGGGTTACACGCTCAGGGCCGAGTTCAAAGAGGCTCGCGCGGGCACGATCGGCAAGTTCGCCGGCGTAACCGGAATGCCCAACAACATGGACAAGGACCTCATCGAGTGGTGGTCCGCTGAGTGTCCTGACTGCTGGGATCAGACTACAGACGAGACTTACCTCTACGGCACAGGCACCGGCGCGTTCATACCGGTCGATCGCGTGCAGGACGTAGGCACCAAGATACGCGCCAACCCCGACTACTGGCGTGAAGGTCTGCCGTTCCTTGAGGGTGTCGATCACATCGAGATCGAAGACGCCACCACGCGCTTCACCGCGCTCATTACCGGCCAGACCGACTACTATGGTGAGGGCAGCGCGTCCCTCCTCCCTGGTCAGGTCAGCCAGGTGTTGGAACGCTACTCCGACGACATTCACCTCGAGCCTGTGCTGCACCTGTGGGGCAAGGGACTCCAGTTCAACATGCACCGCGAGCCTTTCAACGACGTTCGCGTGAGGACGGCCATCCACCTTGGAATCGACCGCGAGGACTGGGTGGAGATCAACAGGATCCAGGGCGGCGGACGGGATGTGGTTGGCGTCATCAGGCCTACCAACTGGATGCCTCCTGGAACGGTCTGGGCGCTGCCCGACGATGAGCTTTGGGCCATGCCCGGCTTCCGGAATGACCCCGCGCAGAAGGCAGAGGACATCGCCGAAGCCAACCGGCTTCTCGACGAGGTTGGACTGACCGGCAGCCCGAGATTCAAAGCAGGCTGCATGACAACCCCGGCGCAGATATTCATTGACGGCTGCCTCTACTTCAAAGACCAGCTCAAGAAGAACCTGGACATCGAGCTGGACGTGGACGTGGTCGAGGAGGCGGTGCAGCGCCAGCGTGGCCAGACAGGTCACGGCGACCCGCCCGACTATGATGTACACTACGGCTCCAAGGCTAGGACAGACGTTGCCGACCCGTCCGACTTCTACAACATCTTCCTGGTTCCTGAGACCGAGAGCTGGTACCACCGTGGCACCGGACGCTTCCAGGCCGACCCTGAGAACGCCCAGAAGCTGCTCGATCTCTCGCTCCAGCAGGCCGTAGAGCTCGACCCGGCGAAGCGGCGCGAGATAGTCCACGAGATCGAACGGCTGTCGATCGAGACCATGTATATGGTTCCGATGCCCTGGTCGATCATCTGGCCCGCATGGCACAAGGATGTCCGCGGCTGGCGCATGTTCAACCACCCGTCCCAGATCAAGTGGTCCGGCTGGGAGCGCGCCTGGCTTGCCAGGTAGTTTGGATAGGGCGCCTGCCTTTTACTCAGGCGAATGAAATGGGCGCGTCCGCGCATCGCATCGGCGATCCTGGGCGCGCTCTTCGACTATGAGAAATCCTACAAACTCCTCTCCTACCCCTGAGAGCTTACAGGGGTAGGCAAATGGGTACGGACAAGCATAAGTATCAACCAAAAGCTCCCCTCTCCCTCGGGGAGAGGGCTGGAGTCTGCCCCGCACTTGATACGGGGGTGAGGGTGAACATGAGTCCGCTCGTACCCCAGAGATATTGTTGGACAGACGCTTACTGATTAGAGGGTGAACCAAAATGCAGCAATATCTGGCTCGACGGATCATCTTCGGGGCGCTGACGACGGTTCTCGTATCGCTTCTCGTGTTCGCCCTGATGCGTATCGCTCCCGGCGACGTAGCGCAGTCCATCGCGGCACAGCAGGCCGGTGGCGAGGAAGGCACCGTCAGCGAAGAGCAGCTGGAGCAGATACGTGAGGCGCTCGGACTCAACCGTCCCCTCTACATCCAGTACCTCGATTGGATGGGCGGATTCGTCATTGGTGACTGGGGTGATTCCCTGTTCACGAGACGGCCGGTGTTCACCGAGTTCAAGAAGAAGGTCGTGGTCACGGTCGAGCTCGTGATCATCTCACAGGTTATCGCCATCGCGCTGGGTCTCCCTGCCGGTGTGCTGATGGCGCTGAAACAGGACACCAAGATAGACTACACCGTTCGGATAGTGTCGCTCGCGGGGCTGTCCATCCCATCGTTCTGGAGCGCGATCCTGTTCCTTGTGGCCGGAGCGTACTTCTTCCGATGGAATCCGCCGCTGGGTTACATGGAATTTGTGGACGACCCGGTCGGCAACTTGAGCCAGTTCATCTGGCCCGCAATAATGCTGGGCTACATCAGCGCGGCTACGAAGGCGCGGATGATGCGCTCGACCATGCTCGAAGTGCTGCGGCAGGACTATATCCGCACCGCGCACGCGAAGGGACTGCGCCAGTTGGTAGTTACCGCCCGCCACGCGCTCAAGAACGCGATGATCCCCGTGGTCACCGTCATCGGCATCACTACCGCGCTATCGCTGGGAGGCTCGGTAGTCATGGAGCGCGTATTCGTGCTGCCCGGAATCGGCAGCTACATCGTTGACGGAATGCTCCAGCGCGACTATCCGGTGGTGCAGTCGATGGTGCTGATATTCGCGGCCGCGGTCATTGTCGTCAACCTGATCGTGGACCTCTCATACGGCTGGCTAGACCCGCGCGTCCGGTATCAGTAACAACCCGCAAGAGGAATCGAATGGCAATCCAACAGAGCGACGTAGCAACGCTGGGGCGACCTCGCAAGAGGAATCCCCTGAAGCCCGCCGTCGACTTCGTCTCGCGCAAGCCTTTGGGCGCGGCGGGTGCGCTGATAATTATTATCATGGCGCTGATGGCGGTCGTGGGACCGTGGATGACCGAGTGGGACCCGTTGACCCACAACCTGCCTGATAAGCTCCAGGGCCCCAACTCACGCCACTGGCTCGGCACCGACGAGCTGGGCCGAGACCTGTGGGCGCGCATGATGACCGGCGCGCGCGTGTCTCTGCTGGTTGGCTTCGCGTCCGTCGCATTCGGGTCCGGCTTGGGAGGCATAATCGGCGTCATAAGCGGTTGGTATGGCGGCAAGGTGGACAATTCGATTCAGCGCATCATGGATGCGCTCATGTCCATCCCGACTCTGATACTGGCTCTCGCGGTCACCGCCGCGCTCGGCACCAGCCTGTGGAACATCATCCTGGCAATCGGAATTGTGCAGATACCGCGCGCCAACCGCGTCGTCAGATCGCAGGTGCTGGCGGTGAAGGAGTCGCAGTACGTGGACGCCGCGCGAGCCATCGGCGCAGTCAACGTGCGCATCATGGCCCAGCACATCACGCCGCAGTGCGTCGCCCCCTGGCTGATAATCGCCACCGGCGCGCTCGGCATAGCCATCCTGACCGAGGCATCTCTGAGCTTCCTCGGTCTCGGCGTTCCTCAGCCCGAGCCGTCCTGGGGCGGAATGCTCACAGGCCCTGTGCGCGACTGGTTCCCGATCTACCCATATCTCGCCATCTGGCCTGGCCTGGCCCTCTCGCTGGCCGTGTACGGCTTCAACCTCTTCGGCGACGCCATTAGGGATGTACTTGATCCTCGCCTCAGAGGGACATGACAGGCTATCGAAACTCGAATCCAGCAAATTGGCTCAGGCCCCTGCACTTAACTCAGGGGCCTTTCCGTCTAACGCCCCGCACCAACTCTCTTTGACCTCTGCTAATATAACTAGAGCAGACCAGAAATGACTACCATACACACATTCGAAGACCTAATCCGGGCCATGGACGAAAATCCAGAGTGGGTAGAAGCCATGCGGGCAAGACTGCTCACCCGTGAGCTCATGGAGCTGCCAAACACGTTCGCCCGGTTCGTCGAGGCAACCAACCGTCGCTTCGACAGAATCGAGGGAGACATACAGGGACTCCGCTCGGATGTGCAAAGCATCCGTGACGACCTGGCCCCGCTCAAAGGCGCTCATGCGAGGAATGCAGCGCTGAGACAGTTCGACCTAATCGCCGAAGACATGGGGCTGGAAGCGATAAGATTGCTTACAGATCAAGAAGTCAGAGAGATAGCGCGTTCGTTACGCCGTGACGGGACTATCTCGAGAGATGAATACGCCAGCTTCCGCTTGGCTGACGGTGTGGTCGAGGCCGAGGACGAGCATGGTGGGCGATGCTACATTGCTCTGGAGGTGTCATTCACCGTGAACGGACGTGACACCAGAAGAGCGATCCGCAATACTGACTTTCTGACGCATGCCACAGGAAGGCCAGCGTATGCTGTGGTCTCGGGTATCTCAAAAGACGTCAGAGTCCAGGATGCCTTCGACTCTGGCGAAGTGTACTGGCATCAGTTGGACCCAGAGCTGCTGGAGGTCGAATAGGCATCTGGGTCGGCGAGCGGACACCCCCAGGTTATGCGTCGCAAACCTCCTGACGTAAACTGTTTCACAATCAATCACTTAGGAGAGACATCGCAATGCCAGACAGCAGCACTTTCATCGCATACTTCAACGGAGAGTGGATTCCATACGGCGACGTCACTATCTCGCCCGAGGACCGAGGCTTTGTCGTCGCTGATGTCGTGTTCGACATCGCACGCACATTTGGCGGAAAGCCGTTCGTTCTCGACCGGCACATCGACAGGCTCTACAGGTCGCTCAAGTACATGCGCATAGACCCCGGACTGACGCCCGACGAGATGACCGACGTCTGCGAGCAGGCTGTCGAGAGGAACCTTGACCGCCTCGACGAGGCCGGCGACTTCCAGATTCACCCGTTCATAACCCGCGGCGTGGGGCACGGCGTGGCTGACCCGCCTTCCCCCACTGTGTGTGTCGCCATCAAGCCCATTGCGTTCGAGTCCTTCGCCCGCTTCTACATCGAAGGCTCTCACGGCGTCATTGCCCGTACCCGAAGCTACTCAAGTGATACGATGGACCCGAAGGTCAAGCATCACAGCCGCGCCAACTTCGTCCTCGCCGAGCTCGAAGCCTCTGACGTGGATCCCGGCGCGTCTCCGATTCTGCTCGACCAGGACGGCAACCTCACCGAGGGAATCGGATACAACGTCTTCCTGGTCAAGGACGGCGTGCTCAAGACACCCACCGACAGGAGCATCCTGCAGGGCATCTCCCGCAGCGTGATCTTTGACATAGCCAACCAGCTAGGCATCGATCTCGTCGAAGAGGACCTCCAGCCCTACGACATTTACACCGCCGATGAGGTCTTCTTCTCCAGAACTAGCCCCAGAATCGTACCTGTGAGCATGGTCGATCTCCGACCCGTCGGCGACTCGGTTCCGGGCCCGATAACCCAGCAGCTTCTCGCCGCCCACAGCGAGATGGTGGACGTGGACATCGTCGGACAGGCCCTCCACTATGGAGGTGTCCAGGGCTAGGCATTCGTACTTTTCACTCCCAGCCCAATGACAGACTCCGTCGGCAAGGTAATGACAGTGCTCGGCGCGGTCGAGCCCGACCGCCTCGGCTTCACGCTGATGCACGAGCACCTGTATCTTGACCTGCGCAAGAATCACCTGCCTGATCCTGATCTGACACCTGCCGAGCGCGCCGTATGGGAGGCTGACCTAGACCTGTCGAATCTCCATCTGGCGCGTCGCGCCCTCCCACTCTTGGACAACTACGTACTCGACAGCGAGGACGACGCCATAGCCGAAGTGTCCCACTTTAAGTCTCTGGAAGGTCAGACCATCGTTGACGTGACCAGCAGAGGACTCGGAAGAGACCCGGAGGCTCTGAAGAAGGCGTCGATGGCGACCGGGGTCAACATCGTCATGGGGTCGGGCTGGTACCAGAAGGTATTTCACCCTGACGACATGGACTCTCGCAGCGTCGAGACCCTCACCGACGAGATCGTCCACGACGTGACCGTCGGCGTGGGAGACTTTACGGAAAACATCCGCTCCGGCATCATCGGCGAGATCGGCGTCAACGGTAATCCCATTACCGACAACGAGGTACGCAGCGTCCGCGCCGCCGCGAGGGCAAGCCTGCTGACCGGCGCGTCCATCTCGTTCCATTCCCCTCAGCTGAAGCATGAGAAGCACGACGTCCTCGACATCGTCGAAGACGAGGGCGCCGACCTCACCCGCACTATCCTCGGACACTCCTGCGCAATGGCTGACGACGTGTCGTTCGTGCTAGAGCTGCTGTCGCGAGGCGTTTACGTACAGTTCGACACGCTCGGCGTGGTGCGCACCTCAGAAGAGCCTGCCCGCGATCATCAGGTCGCCGCAGCTATTCCGCAGCTGATAGACGCCGGATACGGCGACCGGATTCTTCTCTCGCAGGACGTGTGCTGGAAGTCCCACCTCAAGATGTACGGCGGCTCCGGGTACACCTACATCCAGGAGACTTTCCTGCCATATCTGGGCGCTCTGGGCGTGAGCGACGAAGCCCAGCAACAGATCATGGTCGAAAACCCCATGCGCGTGCTGACCCTCGTCTCTCCACAATAAATCTCAGCCGCCCAACCCTTTTGACCCCAGCCTGTCACTCTGGTTAAACTCCTCTTAACACTCGCAACGCATGTTGCCCAAATTCTGAAACGCTCTGGGAGGAGTGAATGAGACGACTGAAGATTGTGACCCCCATCGTGGTCCTGACCTTGGCCATGGGCCTGCTGACGATGGCTTGCAGCACGGCCGAGGAGCCTGACGCGCCCCAGGCCCCGCAGGCTGCCGCTCCGGCCGCCCCTGCTGCCCCCGCCGCTCAGGCACAGGCTATGCAGCCCGCGGCTCCCCAGCAGCCGGCCCCCGCGGCTCCGGCCGCGACCGCACGCCCGGCCCCTCCAGGAGCGCCGCAAGCCGCTGAGCCGATAATCGCGGCGCAGAGAACGACCTCACGCCCGATGATGGCTTCAGACGCCGACACCAACATCTTCTCAGAAGACAGGTTCGGCGGCACGCTCTTCTGGGTTCCACAGGGCAGCGTGGGCAACCTCGACTCCATGACGTCCGGCTCGGCCATCGGCAGGGGAGTGTCCTGGCACTTCTGGGAATCGCTGGCCCAGTGGGACTCGCAGGGATTTATCAATCCGGACATGGCCGATAACTGGGAGGTGGATGGCAGCACATACACGTTCACCCTCCGCGATAACCTCACCTGGCACGACGGCTCTCAGGTTCTCCCTGAAGACGTTCTGGCATCCATCGAACGCTTCCGGCAGCAGGACAAGTCCTTCAGCCCTATCCTCAACGAGATCTGGGGCGGCACAGAGGTCGTCGATGACAAGACCTTTAAGATCATGCTGACCGAGTCGTCCGCGCTTCTTATGACGGCCCTCGGTTATGTGGGCGGAACCCAGCCCAACATCATGCCCAAAGAGACCGCCGAGAAGTACCCGACCGGTGAGCTCATCCAGGACTTCGTCGCCTCTGGCCCCTACAAGTTCATCAGCTGGGACCCTGGCAATGAGATCATACTCGACAGGTACGAAGAGTACGTGCCGAGACGCGAGGAGCCAAGCTACCGAGCCGGCGCGAAGCTCGCCTACTTCGACCGCCTCCACATGAAGGAGATCCCCGACCAGGAGACCCGTGTAGCCGCCGTCCTGACTGGCACCGTGGACTTCCTCGACGTCGTATCTTCCGACTTCTACGAAGAAGCGCTGGAGAATTCCGACCAGGTCTCGATCCACATCGGCATCCCAGGCGCGCAGCCTGACATCGGTTTCAACACCCGCGACCCATTGCTGGGCTTCACTGACAGCGGCCAGAAGCTCAGACAGGCCATCCAGGCTGCCGTCAACGCAGAAGACATCATGAAGGGCTACGGTGACCCGCGCCTCTGGCAGCTCTGCCCGTCCCTACAGATGTGCGGCACCCCGTGGGCCGAGCATACCGTCAACGAAGACCTCTACAACCAGAACAATCCCGAGCGCGCCAAGCAGCTCCTCTCTGAGGCAGGCTACTCAGGCGAGCCGATCATCATCCTCGACCCGACCGACTTCCCGACGATCCATCCGATAGCTCCAGTTCTCAAGGAACAGCTTGCGGCAGTCGGAATCAAGGCTGAGGTCAAGTCCACAGACTGGGCCGGACAGCTTGCGATCGCGCGGGGCACCGATGGCTGGCACATATTCACCAACTGGAACAGCAGCAACCTATACCATCCGCTGGTCGCCACCCACTACAGAGTTGGAGAGACCACGTATGCCGAGGACTCCGCTACCGGCCAGCTCATGACTCAGCTCAGAAGCGAGTTCGCCGCCGCGCAGAGTCTGGACGAGCAGTTCTCGGTTACGCGCAAGATGGCCGATGCCGCTTGGGATGATCCCAGAAGGGTGACATTCGGCCAGTTCTTCCAGCTTCGCATCTACGACAAGGACCTCCAGGACGTCGACGTTCGCGGCGCGCCCGTCGGCTCCCCGCTCTTCCTGAACGTATGGTGGGGCGACTCGGAGCGCAGGGACAAGGACCCACGCTAAGTCAAGCAGTGAGAACCCGTAATCAGCTAACCCCCTCTCCCTCAGGGAGAGGGCTGGGGTGAGGGTGACATCTACACCCTCCGATCCGGGGCAGTATCGAACCCAATCCCGGGCGTGAAGTCGTAATCTTACGACTTCAGATCTGAGGCCAATTGTTCGCCTATATCGTCCGCAGACTTCTGGCCACGATCCCCGTTCTGGTGGTCGTCGGCCTGTTCACGTTCTTCCTGCTGCGTCTCACGCCCGGCGACCCAGCCGCCGTGATCGCCGGCAACGAGGCCACCCACGATGAGTACGTAGAGATCCGCGAACGACTTGGACTGGACGACCCAATCTACGTCCAGCTGGGCAAATGGGTCGGGCGTATCACGCAGGGCGACTTCGGCACGTCTATCAGGTCGGGCCGTCCGGTCTTCGATCTGATCAAGGGACGTGTCGGCCCCTCGGTCTCCCTGACAGTCGCCACTGAGCTTATAGCCGTGCTTGTAGCGATCCCTCTGGGTGTTCTCGCGGCATGGAAGGCGAACTCGATAGTTGACCGCGGAATAATGGTCTTCGCCGCAGTCGGGTTTTCCGTCCCGATCTTCTGGCTCGGATTCATCCTGATCTGGCTGTTTGGACTCTGGGCCTTCGGCATGGACAATCCGCTGCTGCCGGTGGCTGGATACGTCAAGATCACCGACGACCTGTGGGAGTACGTGCGCCACCTCATGCTGCCTGCTCTCAGCTTGGGCCTCGTCATAATCGCGCTGGTCGCGAGAATGACCAGGGCCAGCGTCCTGGAGGTCCTCAAGGAAGACTACGTCCGCACTGCTCGCGCCAAGGGTGTAACTGAGAGCACCGTGCTGGTCAGACACGCCCTCCGAAATGCCTCGCTTCCGATCCTGACGGTCATCGGCCTCAGCCTGGCGGGGCTCCTGTCCGGAGCGGTCGTGACCGAGAGCGTGTTCGCCATACCTGGTCTGGGAAGGCTGGCGGTCGAGGCCATTGCGACCCGTGACTATCCTATAATCCAGGCCATGATTATCCTCATCGGCAGCTTCTACGTCTTCATCAACCTTGCTGTCGATATACTCTACGCTTTTCTGGACCCCAGGATCAGGTACTGATGACGCAGGCGACCGGACAGACTCTGGCTGAACAGAGGTCCTCCCTGGCTGCGCGCGCCTGGAGGTCGTCTGTCCACGCTGCCGTGCGAGAGCCTACGATGACGATAGGACTCGCTCTCCTCGCCGTACTGGTGCTCATCAGCCTGCTCGCGCCTTTCGTCATTCCCAACGAGCCGACCAAGATCAACATGGACGCGCGACTCGACGCGCCATCCGCAAGCTACTGGTTCGGAACCGACGCTTTCGGGCGCGACGTGTTCAGCCGCACTATGAGCGGCGGTCGCATCTCGCTTCTAGTCGCCGCGGCGGTCGCGGTGCTGACCATGCTCTTCGGGGCAACCTTCGGCTCACTGTCAGGCTACTTCCGCAAGGTGGACGCCATACTCATGCGCGTCATGGACGGCCTGATGGCGATTCCCACCGTACTGCTGGCGATCGCGCTCATGGTGATCCTGGGAGCGAGCCTACAGAACGTCATCATCGCCATCGTGATCGTGGACACGCCGCGCATGACACGGATCGCTCGCGCGTCTGTGTTGAGTCTGAGAGAGCAGCCCTTCGTAGATGCGGCGCGCTCCATCGGCGCGAGCAATGGCCGGATTCTCGTCCGTCACGTCATCCCCAACCTGTTGGCGCCGATTATCGTCATGGGTACCTACGTAGCTGCCAGCGCGATGCTGACCGAGGCCTACCTCAGCTTCCTCGGAGCCGGAATCCCAGCGATCGACAACCCAAGCTGGGGCAACATCATGGCCGAGGGACGCGGCTTCATCCACAAGGCCATGTGGGTCATATTCTTCCCCGGACTGGTGCTGGCGATCACTGTGACCTCGATCAACCTGGCCGGCGACGGCCTCCGCGACATCCTGGACCCCAAGCTCGCCCACCGGATGTAGTTGACTTGGCTTCGCTGAACATTCCGCCTAAGATCAATTTAGATCGTTCGCGCCTAGCAGAATTCGGTGCTACGTGGATTCACAACCAGGAGCGGCTCACGCGGAGTGCCCCCAACTCTAGTATAGATCTAGGACGATTCCTGGACGAGAGCGTTGCGGTTGCACTCGCCAAAATGCTCGGTGATATACCAGTTGTGACGCCGAATGCCAACTCTCTCGTTCCTCCGCAGGCAGACTGTATTGAGTGCGGCACATTCCGTGTAGTGGGAGGAGTCAGGGCCCAGAATTTTGATGTAGGTTATCGACCCGACGGTGTCCGGATCGCATTTGACAGCAAGACTCTAAATGATCGAAAAAGCGTAGCTAAAAACTACCAGAATATGATCAACGATCTAGCGACAGAGTCGACGACAGTCCACAGCCGGTTTCCGTATGCAGTGGTCGCATTCCTAATTGCTATCCCAGTCCCATGTCTTGGTACCACTCAGAGGGTTGGCCTCATTTCAACACTGGAGCGGCTAACCAGCCGCGCATCAGTCGTCAATCAGAATCATTTGGCGGAGGCTATTGGATTCGTCGCTTGGCATCCTGAAACTGGTAACATCGCTTCAGATATTCCTGGTAAGGATTCGCCACTTCGTGTAGAGCGATTTTCTGAACAGATAGGACAGATATATACGGCTCGGTACAAGGGGTTGCCTCCCCATTAGCGCCTGCGCCGCTTGCGGCTAATCCGTCTGCGGGACATCTTCTGCCAGATGCCCCGCAGAACTTCAACATCCGCTACTGACAACCCTGCTGACCGCACGGACACCGAGTCAATTAGGTCAATTGCCGCTGACCCTGATCCCGATCGAAATAACGAATCAAGCTCATCCAGATCAAGCTCGGGCGTTGGAGTCGGGAGAGGCAGCGCTTCTGCTTCACTCGGCTCAAGTTCGAGAACGCCACCTCCATAACTCCGTCCCATGATTTCGGCAAACGCGGAAGTCACCGAATTTAGGGACACGCTGGCAAGTTCCTTTCCAGAAACCCATCCTTTGGTGCGAATCCTATGGATGGTGTCTGTACAGACAGCGCCCGAGTCATTGGATATGATTCGAGGACCACGGTGAATCTGTCTTAGCATGAATGCGTCTGGTATCCAAAGAGACGGAACATTCCACCAGGTTGGCATCCGTATTCGACATTTATATCCACTGTGGAATCCGCGATCTTCCCCCCACATGACATACTGAAGTGCCGCATCGGGTAACTCATCACGTCTCAGGTCACCGAGTTGTAGCAAGAAAACCTTATGTCCGTCTGCTGCGAGTTGGTCCCACTCCGCTCTGCATATCGTCAAACCCGGAATCTGAGATGATCTTCCTACCATTGGTATAGCCCAAGGTTCCAAGCTGAGTTGATTTACCCGATCTTCGGTCAACACAAAGAATTCGTTTCGACCGGTGACAATTCCCACATCGACGTCTGCGAATTCTCCGAGCCTACGGAATATCCCACTCTCTTCGATTTCTCGAACCAGCCCTAATTCGCTATTAGACAAATAGTATTGAAGCCACTTCTCCTTATCGTGTCTGAGGGCGTTCACACATTTGGATTCCCCTCGAACACGATCTAAGGAGAACGATGAGTCGTCGGAAAGCTCAATGAGCGATACTTCCGAATTTCGGCTGCTACCCTTGACTCCGAGAACGATGATTACCTCCTGTTGGATGCCAGGGAATACGATCTCCCGAAAGGTCACAATGCTTAGAACGGAAAACTCCCTCGCCAAGAACTGTCTCAACTGCCCTGCGTAACTAACTTGGAGAAGCTCAGCAGGTAAAACCATCGCGAATAGCCCTCCATCTCGCAACGCACGAGTTCCAAGCGCTACGAACGGGACCCACGCATTTGTCAGACGGTTTGGGTTGAGTCCAATTTCACGCATTAGCTCAAACGCTATTGTGCGATGATGGTCCGGGAAATCTTGATACCGGATGAATGGAGGATTGCCAATAACAGCATCAAAGTACTGATCCGGGGTATTGAGTTCGTACCATGAAAAGAAGTCACCGCAGAATACAGTCGTCTGGTCGCCGCCGCGTTGCTTCGCGATTGTGGCATCCCCATGGTATAACTCAACGGCCGTCAGTCGTGCCGATGGGATCATCAACGGGATGAGCGATTGGATAAACGCTCCATCCCCCGCGCTAGGTTCAAGCAAGTTCCTCGGACTGTCTTGAGTGACCCACTGTGCCATGACATCAGAGATCAAGGAGGGAGTATAGTAACCACCTCGCAACTTTCTGCTCTCATTGTAATCCCGATTGGATTCGCGCCCTGTCACGTCAGAATTGGCGCGAACCATATAGGTTGTGTTGGATTCTCGGAATAGCTTGTCCGAAACGCTGCTGCGATTCATCGCTGACTCCCCGCTGTGTAGAGTTGTCAATCATCTAGAGTTCAAGTCAATATGAGGTCGCCATTGTCTCCGTTCTGATTATCTAGCCGTGAGTTGACCTCACCCACCCAAGAACTTAACATTCTATCGTGATGGTTGATAATTGTATCTAGAACATTACCATGCCTACTGTGCTCAATATACCAGACATTGTCTGGTATTGCAATCGTTGTGGACTGCACGGCGATCTCTGATGAGTGCCAATCAGGACAGAGACTCGACATGAATGACATTCAGCACAGAATCGCCGAACTGCAGGAGATGGGTTGGACCCTTGCAGCGTTGGCTGACGCTTTGGGTAACCATGTCAACACGGTGGAGAAATGGAAAGCTGGTGACAGGTACCCGGCGAATTCCACTTCAGTGTTAGTTGCGATGGATCGACTTGGGGAGGTAACTCTCATACCTAGGAAGAGGCGTGGTTCGAGACCAGGTGGGAGGGGAAAGGCATAGACATAGATTCCTCACGCCCAGAGTCTACATGTTGCAGCCCATAAGTCATTGCTGAAATGCACACAATAAGCGAGGAAGAGCGGGACATTATCAGCCGATTCGAGCGGGACGAACTGCGCCCCGCTGCCGACGCTGAGCGAGAGATCGAGGCGGCCTGCCTGGCGGCTCGCAGCACTTTCAACAAGTCCCGGCGAGTGAATTTACGGGTAACCGAGCGCGACTTCAATCTGGCCCACTCGCGAGCCAGGGAGGAGGGGATACCCTATCAGACACTACTGTCCAGCGTTATCCACAAGTACCTTTCCGGTCGGTTGGTCGAGAAGAGATAGCGTGACACTGCGGTGTTAGAGGCCTCCTACTACTCGACCGCGTACACCACCCCATCCCAGGACCCTAGGTACACCACCCCTCCCGCCACAACCGGCGTCCCACTGATCTGTCCGCCCGTCTCGAACTGCCATCTGAGTTCACCCGTATGCGCGTCCAGAGAGTGAAGTACACCGTCTGTGTCTCCAACCAGCACGACGTCTGCAACAGCCGACATCGACCCAGACACCGGCGCGCCGACCTGCGTCTGCCACACCACTTCCCCCGTGCTCTCGTCTGCCGCGATTACCTCTCCCCCGAAGTTCGCCACGTAAACGAGGCCGTCGGAGACTACCGGCGTACTCATGAAGGGGTCTCTCGTGGTGACGCCCCAAACGAACCCCTTCTGATTCGGCAGCGTATCGACCATGCCCCAGTACAAGAGCTGTACCCGAATCTTCAGCCACAACCATTCCAGCGGCAACGTACGCTTCCGCCAGTCAACGGCCTTGAGCCGTCCCCGACCGTCGGTGACCAGGAGGTGCCGCTCCCCAAACGTGGCAGAACTCCGCGGCGTCTCGGAAAGGCGGAATTCCAGCCGCTTCTTCCCGGTTTTCCTGTACACGACGTGCAGCAGTCCGTCGAACGACGCGATAGCCACAAAGTCGTCGAACACGGTCGGCGAGCTGCTGATCCAGTTGCCAGTCTCATACGTCCAGCGCTCCTTACCTGTGCCCGCGTCGAGCGCGTACAGGTTGCCGTCGCCCGATCCGATGTACACAACGCCGCGATCGACTGCTGGAGACGAGATCACCCTCGCCTTCGTCATGAACTCCCATCGCACATCCCCAGACTCCAG